>JALERT010000058.1 GCA_022764445.1 Lachnospiraceae bacterium
ATAAATTTAAAAATTTGGTGTAATCGATACTGTGAGAACCATAGATGTAAACAGTAGTATTATACTTTGTTTGATAGAATACGTTTAAATAGGAGACATCATGAAAAAGGAAATAAAGATACAGTCAACAGATGGTAAAAATAAATTACATGTGATCTTATGGGAACCGGAAGGCGATATAAAGGCAGTTGTTCAGATATCACATGGTATGTTAGAGCATATAGACAGATACGAAGAATTTGCACAATATCTTAATGCGCATAATATACTGGTAGTCGGTAACGATCACCTTGGCCATGGTCATACGGCAAAAAGTGGTGATATGGGTTATTTTGGTAATGGCAAAAGCAAGACTGTAGTGGATGATCTTAATTCTGTTACAAGGTATGTTAAGAAGCATTTCGGTTATGATGTTCCATATTTCCTTCTTGGTCACAGTATGGGATCATTTATGACCGAGAGATATATTATGACATATGGAAATGAAGTGTCTGGGGCAATTCTTTGTGGAACAGGATATACATCACGTTTTAAGCTTGGGTTTGTACATGTAATTTTATCTGTTATTAAAATTTTTAAAGGTGAGAGATATCGTTCCTCTTTTTTGAAAAAAGCTATTTTTGGAGGATATAATAAGAAAATAAATAATCCCAAATCAGAAAATGACTGGCTTACAAGGGATGAAAAAACCATAAGTGATTATAATAATGATAAATACAGCTCATTTTTATTTACAATAAATGGATACGAGACTTTATTTGATGTGATTAACTTTTTTGAAAATAAAGATAATATAAATAAAATTCCTAAAAATCTGCCGGTTTATCTTGCTTCCGGTAAAGAGGATCCTGTGGGAAATTATGGGAAAGGTGTTACTAAAGTATATAATCTATATAAAAAAGCGGGTATAGAAGATGTACATATGAAGTTGTATGAAGATGACAGACATGAGATTATAAATGAACTTGATAAAGATAATGTTCACAAGGATATACTTAACTGGATTGAACAACATATATAAGGAGTGACAGATTATGAAAGAATATGCAATGATTACAGGGGCAAGTTCAGGTATTGGACTGGAGTTTGCAAAACAGCTTGCTGATAAAGGTTATAATCTGGTGCTTGTAGCAAGAAGAAAAGAACGGCTTGAAAAAATTGCAGATAAGATGAAAAAGAAAGGAATAAAATGTTTAATAGTTACAGCTGATCTTTCTGATTTGAAAGAGTGCAGACGTCTTATAAAAGAGACAGAAAATCTTCCTGTAAAAATTTTTATCAATAATGCAGGCTTTGGAGCATGTGGTCCTTTTAAGGACACAGATGTTGAAAGAGAACTCGAAATGGTGGATGTCAATGTAAAGGCTATGCATCTTTTGATGAAGCTTATGATTGAAAGGATGGAAAAGGAGAACAGGGGATATATTTTAAATGTAGTATCTTCGGCGGGACTTCTTCCGGCAGGTCCATATATGGCGACGTATTATGCGACAAAAGCGTACATGGCAAGTCTTACACGCGCAGTAGCAGAGGAACTTAGACAAAGTGGCAGTAAAATTTATGTCGGTGCCTTGTGCCCGGGACCTGTCAATACGGAGTTTAATGATATAGCCAAAGTTGAATTTGCACTTCCGGGGATAACTCCTAAGCAATGCGTTTCATATGCAATTAAGCAGATGAAGAAGCATAAGACAGTAATAGTACCAAAGTTATACATGAAAGCTTCAACAACGCTTGGAAGGTTTATTCCACAGAAAGTTCTTATTAAGATAATAGCTCACCAGCAAAAGAAAAAAATTGATGGAAAATAATCTAATTATAAGCGTCGGTTAAATATCGGTGGCTGATTTTATAGAAAATATGATATAATATTAAAAAGTTTAAGGAGATGTTTAAAATGAGATTTGGTTATGGTTTTTATCCGTATATTGATCCAACCTATATGCTTGTTATAATAGGAGCACTACTATGTATGGCGGCATCTGCCAATGTCAATATGACATTTAGCAGGTACAGCAGAAATTCTACAAGGAGTGGTATAACCGGACAGGAGGCAGCCAGAAGAATACTTATGCATGCAGGGATAACAGATGTTAGGATAGAGAGGATTGGTGGAAGTCTGACAGATCATTTTGATCCGAGAAATAGGGTTGTAAGGCTTTCAGACAGTGTATACAATTCAACATCAGTAGCCGCGATTGGCGTTGCAGCTCATGAGTGTGGTCATGTTATACAACATAGTACAGGTTATTTACCTATTAAGATACGTTCAGCTATTGTTCCTGTCGTAAATATCGGTTCAAGACTTTCATTACCAATTATACTGCTGGGAATAATACTTAGTTCGTTTGATCTTGTAAATATAGGTATAATATTATTTGGTTTAACATTCGCATTTCAGCTTGTCACACTTCCTGTTGAATTTAATGCATCACACAGAGCACTCAAGATACTTGAATCTGATGGTATGATGTATGATGATGAGCTTAGAGGGGCAAGAAAGGTCTTAAAGGCTGCGGCACTAACTTATATCACAGCAGCTGTATCTACATTATTACAGTTATTAAGACTTGTTCTTTTATTTGGAAGAAGGTCAGACGATTAATGAGTTGATTACAAATGAACATATCATTACAACTTACGCTTGTAACGATATGTTCATTTTTTTACTCTATAGGAAAATTCGTTCTTTAGAGTAAAAAAACGCCTTGCGAAACTCTTTTTTATTCCGGATGAATTTCCACATAAAACCTATTGACTTACTAGGAATTGTATGATATTATTTACAACGTCAAGTGATTAAGGAAAAAAATGACAGTTAGAAAGGAATGGTGGAACAATGAAGAAGATAGCAAAACAATTAACAGAATTGATTGGAAATACACCTTTATTAGAATTAAGTAATTATGAAGAGGAGAACAATTTAAAGGCAAAGATTATTGGAAAACTGGAATATTTCAATCCTCTGGGAAGTGTTAAAGACCGTGTTGCATATGCGATGATTGAGCAGGGAATTAAAGATGGTAAGATTAATAAGGATACAGTAATTATAGAGCCTACAAGTGGTAATACAGGTATTGGCCTTGCCTTTGTAACAGCGTCTAAAGGATTACACTTAATTCTTACTATGCCTGATACAATGAGTGTTGAGAGAAGAAAAATAGTTTCTGCGCTTGGCGCTGAAATCGTTCTCACACCCGGAAGAGATGGAATGAAGGGTGCGATAAAGAGAGCAGAAGAATTAAAAGAAGAGTATGGAAATGCTTTTATACCACAGCAGTTTGAGAATGAGGCAAACCCTGATATCCATAAAAAGACTACTGCCCAGGAGATATGGAATGATACTGACGGAGAGGTAGATATATTCATATCAGCTGTAGGAACTGGTGGAACAGTTACAGGTACAGGACTTGGACTTAAAGAGAAGAAACCAGATGTAAAGGTTGTAGCTGTTGAACCTGCAAGTTCACCTGTTCTTTCAGGTGGTCAGCCGGGACCTCATAAAATCCAGGGAATAGGTGCAGGATTTGTACCTGATGTATTACAGATGGATGTATTAGATGAGATTATAAAAGTTGAGAATGAAGATGCCTTTGAGACATCAAGGAAAGTTGCAAAAAGTGACGGGCTTTTAGTTGGAATATCATCAGGAGCAGCAATCTATGCAGCAACAGAGCTTGCAAAACGTCCTGAAAATGAAGGAAAGAATATCGTAGTATTGTTGCCTGATACAGGTGAAAGATATCTTTCAACTTCTTTATTTACAGTAGATGAGTAAAAAGCGGAGATTATCATATGAGTGGAAAGAAAAAAATACTTCTTGCAATGCTTATATTAATTGCGGTGTGTCAGTGTGGCTGTGGTAAAAGCAAGAAAGATGTGATAACGATTACAAATGTTTCATATGATCCCACAAGAGAGTTTTATGAGAAATATAATGAAATGTTTCAGTCACATTATAAAGAAAAATATGGCAAGAAAATAGATATTATCCAGTCACATGGCGGTTCAGGCAGTCAGGCAAGATCAGTCGTTGAAGGCTGTAATGCAGATGTAGTTACACTGGCGCTGGAGCATGATATTACACTCATTGAAAATACAGGTCTTATAGACAGCGGGTGGAAAGGTGAGTTTGATGATGACAGCGCACCATACACATCTACCATTGTTTTTCTCGTAAGAAAGGGTAATCCAAAAGGAATTAAAGACTGGGATGATCTTATAAAGAAAGACGTAGATGTGATTACACCTGATCCAAAGAGCAGTGGTGGTGCATGCTGGAACTTTTTGGCGGCACTCAGCTATGCGAAAAAGATATTACATAATGATAATAAAGAAAAGGTTTTCATGAGAAAGCTATACAGTAATGTATCAGTTATGGATTCCGGAGCAAGAGGTTCTACAACTACCTTTGTGGAAAATGGTAAAGGTGATGTTCTTATTGAGTGGGAAAATGAAGCGGTAAATACTATGGCTTCATATCCCGGTAAATATGAAATGGTGACACCATCGATAAGCATATTGGCACAGCCTAGTGTAGCTGTTGTAGATGATAATGCAAAAGCTAATAAGACAGAGAAAGTCAGCAGCGAATATCTCTGGTATCTTTATAGCGAAGATGCACAGAATCTGATAGGTGAATGTGGATTCAGGCCATCAAACGAAAAGATATTAAAAAAGTTTTCAGACAAATATGATTTATCAGTTAAACTTACGACAATAGATGATTTTGGCGGATGGAATAAAGTGTATGAAACATACTTTGATGATGGCGCTTATTTTGATAAAATATACAATTCTATTTAATATTCATTGTACTGGCATAGGCAAAATAAAAACGAACTGAGGAAGTAAGTATGAATCAGGCAAAAGATTTAAAAAAAGCAAAGAAAGCAAGAGTGATACCCGGATATCATTGCACTCTTGGAGTTGTGGTGACTATGCTTTCTTTAGTGGTTTTAATTCCACTTGCATCAGTGTTGGTGCATTCGTTAAGCATATCACCGAAAGAGTTCTTTACTCTTTTATGGAAACCGAATGTAAGAAATGCATTTATTACAAGTATTTCATGCTCATTTTTTGCAGCGGGGATTAATGTGGTATTTGGTCTTATAATTGCATGGACACTTGTAAAATATGATTTTTCGGGTAAAAAGATACTTGACAGTTTTATAGAACTTCCATTTGCACTGCCAACAGCAGTAGCTGGAATTACACTTTCTAAGCTTTATTCTGAAAACGGTTTCTTTGGAAAGTGGTTTTCCAAAATAGGAATAAAAGTATCATATACATGGATTGGACTTATAATTGCTCTTGTATTCGTCGGAATACCATTTGTTGTCCGGGCTGTACAGCCGATACTTGAAAAGCTTGATGGTCAATACGAAGAAGCGGCATTTATGCTTGGAGCCGGACCCGTTAAAACTTTTTTTTCAGTGATCTTTCCAGAGATAAAACCTGCACTTCTTACAGGTTTTGGACTTGCATTTGCAAGAGGAATTGGTGAATATGGAAGTGTTATTTATATATCCGGTAATAGCGCAAAAGATAAGACTCAGGTAATATCGTATGTAATAATGCAGAAGTTAGGATATATTGATTATGCAGGTGCGACTGCAATTGCACTTGTAATGCTTATAATATCATTTGTGATGCTTTTGTTTGTTAACATAGTACAGTCAAGGCAGGCGGCAAGAACAAATATATAATTATATTTTGACTATAAAGCATAGTAAAAACATAGGAAAAGTAAACTAAAGAAAGGAGGCAACAGGCAAATGAACGAAAAAGAAAAGCTTGAAAAATTAGGAAAGATAACAAAGATATGCTGCATAACAATAACCTTTTTATTTATTCTGTGTATGCTTGTAGTTCCTCTTTTATCAGTCATAGTAAATTCCTTAAAAGAAGGATTATCATTTTATCTGAAATCGATTACAACAGAGTACGTAAAGAGTGCATTATTTGTTACGCTTCTAGCTACTGTTATAGCGGTTATTGTTAATACATTTTTTGGAATTTGTGCGGCATGGCTTTTAACTAAATTTTCGTTCAAGGGTAAGCAGATTCTTGCAACTCTTATAGACATTCCTTTTTCTATATCACCTGTCATAGTTGGTCTTGCATATCTGATGACATTTGGAAGACTTGGGTGGTTCTATCCGGCAATCAGAGCTTTTAATCAGTTCTTCGGAACTAATATAAGGATAACGTTTGCAATCCCCGGTGTTGTGCTTGCAACTATATTTGTTACATTTCCTTTTGTTTCAAGAGAAATTATCCCGGCTTTAAATGCTCAGGGAAAGGATGAAGAAGAGGCTGCAGCTCTTATGGGAGCAAGCGGTTTTACGATATTTCGCAAGATAACATTTCCCCAGATGAAATGGGGCCTTCTATATGGAGTTATACTTTGTACAGCAAGGGCACTTGGCGAGTTTGGAGCAGTAAATGCATTGTCAAAGACAAGAGGAGAGACTTTTACATTACCTCTTGAGATTGATGCTCTTTACATGTCGGGAACAGAAAGCTCGATTACGTCAGCATTTGCAGTATCGTCTATTCTGGTGATAATGGCTGTAATTATATTGTTTGTGAGAAACTTCTTTGAAAATAAATTTCAGGTTAAAGAAGAAAAATAAAGGCAGGGAGATTAAGATATGTACGTTGAGATGAAAAATATTTATAAGAAATATGGAGATTTCCTTGCATCTGATAATGTAAGCTTCGGTGTAGAAAAAGGAAAGCTTGTTGCACTCCTTGGACCTTCGGGAAGTGGAAAGACAACACTTCTAAGGATGATTGCAGGGTTGGAAAATCCGAACTCAGGAGATATATTCATCGATGGAGTCAGGATAAATGATATACCGGCTTCTAAGAGAGGAATAGGATTTGTATTTCAGAATTATGCACTGTTTCGTTATATGACGGTATTTGATAATGTAGCATTCGGATTACGTTTGCAGAAAATGCCGAAGAAACAGATTAAAGAAAGAGTAATGGAACTTCTTGAACTCACAGGACTTTCAGGAATGGAGAAAAGATATCCGAATCAGTTATCAGGAGGACAGCGTCAAAGAGTTGCTTTTGCAAGAGCACTTGCACCGAATCCGCAGGTACTTCTTCTCGATGAACCTTTTGCGGCTATTGATGCAAAAGTAAGGACAGAACTTCGTAACTGGCTTAGGGAAATGGTTGAAAAGCTTGGCATTACAAGCATATTTGTAACACATGATCAGGATGAGGCTGTTGAGGTCGCTGATGAAATAATCATTGCCAATCATGGCAGGATAGAACAGATGGGAACACCTGTTGAAATATATAAAACACCGGCAACACCATTCGTTGCAAAGTTTATCGGACGTTCTTCCGTAGTTGAAGAATATGATAAACTGAAAGGATTTGAAAAAATTGAGGGTGCGAAGAAAGCTGTAATAAGACCGGAGTTTGTAAAAATCTCTAAAAGCGGTAAATTAGACCGTTACATTAGTGCCGCAGAAACGGGTGTCGTAACCGATGTGGTATTTAGGGGAAACAGATTTGATGTTACGGTAAATATAAATGGTATTGATATAATTGGTGAACGCTCATTGGAAAAAGACTTTGTATCAATCGGAGAGACGGTTCATGTACTTATTTACCGTTTATATGTATTTGATGATAGTCAGACATATTTACTTGAGAATATGGAAATGCAGGAAAAATCAGATATATTCTACATTTAATTACATGGAGGTTACGATGCAGATAGAAAATAAAAAAGTTTTAAAAACTGATGTACTTATAATCGGTGGAGGAACAGCAGGATGCTATGCAGCACTTACGATAAGAGAAAAATCAGATTATTCCGTAATTATTGCAGAAAAGGCCAATATAAAAAGAAGCGGCTGTCTTGCTGCAGGAGTTAATGCAATAAATGCTTATATAGTTAAAGGCCAGACTCCTGAAGATTATGTAAATTATGCAAAAAAAGATGCTGACAATATAGTCAGGGAAGATCTTCTTATGACAATGTCAGAATGTCTTAATGAAGTAACTGCTAAGATGGAAAAGCTTGGTCTTGTTATACTTAAGGATGAGAATGGTGAATATGTTGCAAGGGGCAATAGAAATATTAAGATAAATGGTGAAAATATGAAGCCGCTTCTTGCAGATGCAGTAGAAAAACTTAATGATGTAACAGTGATTAATCATTTAAATATTACGGATTACATAGTAGAGAATAATAAAATACTTGGAGCTGTTGGATTTTCGATAGAAGATAATACAGCGTATGAGATAAGAGCTAAGAAAGTTCTTTGTGCAACAGGTGGTGCATCCGGTCTTTATCGTCCCAATAATCCCGGATTTTCACGTCATAAGATGTGGTATTCGCCATTTAATACGGGAGCAGGTTACGCTATGGGAATCATAGGCGGCGCTGAGATGACTACATTTGAGATGAGATTTATAGCACTCAGGTGTAAGGATACGATTGCTCCAACAGGTACGATTGCACAGGGTGTCGGTGCAAAACAGATTAATTCTAAAGGTGAAGTATACGAAGATAAATACGGACTTACTACTTCTGAAAGAGTGTATGGAACAGTCATGGAAAATCTTGAAGGAAGAGGACCATGTTATCTGAGAACAGAAGGTATAAGTGAAGAGCAGGATGAATCACTTAAAAAAGCATATCTTAATATGGCACCAAGCCAGACTTTAAAGTGGCTTGAATCAGGAAAAAATCCAAGTGAGCAGAATGTTGAGATAGAAGGAACAGAACCATATATCGTAGGTGGTCATACTGCAAGCGGTTACTGGGTTGATACAAAAAGAGAAACAACAATTCATGGCCTTTATGCAGCAGGTGATGTGGCCGGGGGATGCCCACAAAAGTATGTAACCGGGGCTATGGCAGAGGGTGAAATCGCAGCCATTAATATTGTTGATACATTAAATAAGTCAACAGATGAAGATCTGGATGAAGATAAAATGGCGGATTTAATATTTAAAGAGAAAGTAAAAGAATATAATGATTATCTTGGCAGAGATGATGCTGTATTTACTGCTGAGGCATTAGAAGAAGCAATGCAAAAGGTAATGGATAATTATGCGGGTGGTATTTCTACTCATTATCAGTTTAATGGAAAACAGTTAAAGCTTGCTAAAGAAAAGATTAATCAGCTTATTTCGTTAAGTAAGGATATAGCTGCTTCTGATATGCATGAGTTAATGTTTGTGTATGAGCTTAGAGAAAGACTTACAGTATGTCTGTCAGTCATAGCTCATCTTGAAGCAAGAAAGGAAACAAGATGGCACAGTTTTGCCGAAAATCTTGATTATCCTGAAAAAAGTGATGAGTGGTTAAAATATGTAAATTCAAAGATGGAAGACGGAGAAATCAAGATAATCTTCCGCGATCTTGTAGGAAGGGAGGAACAATATGAGCATAAGAATTGACCAGAAACTCTGTAAGGGGTGCGGTGCATGTATGACGGTTTGTCCCGGAAGTCTTATTAAGCGTAATGAAGAAGGTAAGGCTTATATAAAATATCCTAAAGATTGCTGGGGATGCTCATCATGCGTCAAGGAATGTCATTTTGATGCACTTACATTATATCTCGGCGCAGATATAGGAGGAATGGGAAGCAGGATGACGGTAGATTCTAAAGATGATACTTTGGTTTGGAATATTACAAGAAGAGATAATACAAAAGAGCAGATTGTTATTAATACAAAAGAATCTAACAAATACTAGAAAGGATGGTAGTAAAAATGAGTGGATTATCACATCTGGATGAATTAGAAGCAGAAGCAATATACATAATCAGGGAAGTGGCGGCAGAGTGTGAGAAACCTGTCATGCTTTATTCGATAGGAAAAGACAGTTCGGTTATGCTTCATCTTGCGATGAAAGCATTTTATCCGGAGAAACCACCGTTCCCGTTTTTACATGTCAATACAACATGGAAATTCAAGGAAATGATAGAATTCCGTGATAGGGTGGCAAAGGAAAAGGGCATAGAGATGCTTGAGTACATCAACGAAGAGGGTGTGAAACAGGGAATCAACCCATTTGACCATGGTTCAGCCTACACCGACATCATGAAGACTCAGGCACTTAAGCAGGCACTTGACAAGTATGGATTTACAGCAGCCT
>JALERT010000063.1 GCA_022764445.1 Lachnospiraceae bacterium
GCAGCAAGCTGGTATATGCTTACGGTAATAAATGAAGTATTTGGTGTAAAGGGAAATTATGGAGATATGGTAATATGTCCGGCGTTAATGCCTGAATACTTTGATGAGAAGAGAAAAGCATATATAGCGCTTAACTTTGCAGGAAAGAAATTTGTTGTAATTTATACTGCTTCAAGTGACTATGATATAGATAATATTAAAGTTAAGAAAGCAGTTGTAAATGAAACACTAGTAGAGCCTGATAACAAAGGAGTAATTCGCATAACAAAAGAAATGCTTTCAAATATGGAAGATAACCGGGAAAATGTTATTAATATAGAATTATAGTGATTATGGTAGTCATTTTGACTACCATAATTTTTGATAAAATTTATCTCTGTATTTTTTAGGAGTCATACCGGTAAATGATTCAAAAGTTTGAATGAAGTGGCTTTGTGATGAGAAAGAGAGATAATTGGCTATATCAACTATTGACTCGTCAGAGTATTTTAAAAGATGGGTTGCTTTTTCAATCTTTTTTTCTCTTATATATTCACTTACGGATATACCCAGATTTTGTTTGAATATTCTTGATAAATAATTAGCCGATAATCCTGTATATTCAGCAAGTACCTGTATGGTTATGCGTTCTTTAATATGAACATAGATATAATCGACACATTGCATTACAGGTTTAGATAAAATGGAATTATTTTTAAGGAGAGCCATCTTACCCGTAAAGTCTTTTGCCATTATATGATGTAAATCGTTAACCTGATTAATAGTAGTACAACTGTCCATTTTAAGAATATAGAAGTCACTTAAACGGTATGCCTGTTCAGCTTCCATACCATTTTCCATACATACTCTTGTGAGCATTGCAGCAGTGACAACAAAATGATATTTTATATTAGTAAGTGGATTTTTGGACAGTGTACCAGTTCCTTCCATATTGATAAATGCATCTTCCTGACAGTTTCTATTTACAGCTTCTATATCACCGGTTTTTACTGCTGTATAAAAGGAATATTCTACATCAGGAGAACGGTGCAGTACGGTCATATCATCATTTTTAAGCTCAGTATCTATTTTTTCTTTTGAAACGGACATTATATACCCCCATAAATATATGTTTTACAAGAATTTTACAAAAAAAACGTTATATTGTAAATAGAAGATATTATTTTGATATTTTAGTTTGAAAAATAATATAGAAAATTTATAATATATGGTATTTTTATTCTACATATAAAATTGTCATATAACAAATAATCATGAATGAAAGAAAGGTATTATATTTATGAATGAAATAAGACATAGTGGAAGTAAATCAAATATTGAATCAGATAGAGAAAAGGATAACAGAAAAATTGCTCTGGAACTTGCAGAAGAAGGAATAGTATTACTTAAAAATGATGGAATTCTTCCATTGTCTAAAGGTGTATCTGTGGCATTATTGGGAAATGGCGCTTCAAGAACCGTTAAGGGTGGAACAGGTTCAGGGGATGTTAATAACAGATATAATGTAACTATATATGAAGGAATGAAAAATAAGGGTATATCTATAGTAAGTGATTCGTGGATTCAGGATTACGAAGAAAGATACAATGCATCAAGAGAAGAATGGAAAAATAAAATATATGAGGATGTTGAGAAGGTTGATAATCCATTTGATGCATATGCTGATAATCCGTTTTCATTTCCTGACGGAAGAGATGTAAAGAAAGATGATCTTGCCGGAGCAGATGTGGCTATATATGTGATAAGCAGAATATCAGGAGAAGGTAAGGATAGACGTAAAGAAAAAGGAGATTATTATCTGTCTGACAGAGAGTATAATGATATACATTTTGTATGTGAACATATTCCTGTTATACTCATCGTAAATGCAGGAGGACCAGTGGAATTAACAGATCTTCTTCTAAATGAAGAAAATGTAAAGGCAGTACTTAATATATCACAGCCTGGAGAGGCTGGAGGAGATGCAGTTGCCAATATATTAACAGGAGATGTAAATCCATCAGGAAAGCTTACTACTTCATGGGCGAAAAGATATGAGGATATACCATTTTCAGATTCTTTTGGATATCTTAATGGTGATTTATCTAAAGATGAATATAGAGAAGGAATATATGTTGGTTATAGATATTTTGATACATTTGGTGTTGAAACATTATTTCCGTTTGGACACGGACTGTCATATACGGAATTTAATTTAAAGTTTGTAGACATAGGTATTAATAATGGTAAAGCATCTGTTAAAGTATCAGTAACCAATACTGGAAAGTATGCCGGCAAGGAGGTAGTGCAGTTATATGTATCATTGCCTGACGGAATAATAGAGAAAGAAAGAAGAAGACTTGTTGGATTTTCTAAAACCATAAATCTTAAACCGGGTGAGAGACAGAGCCTGAATATAGAATTTCCTCAAAAAAATATCGCAAGTTTCAATGAAGATACACATGAATGGATTATTGAAAAGGGAATATACGGAGTATGGATAGGTAACAGCCTTAATAATTCGGAAAATGTAGCATACATTAATGTTGAAAGCAGTGTTACTATTGAAAATACAGGAACTATATGTGCCTCGAAAGATGCTGAAAATGTAAAACGAAACTCAATTATAGAAAGTCAACGTATAAAAGATAATATAGATTTAACATTGCCTAATTTGGTATATACTCCATATAAAGAAAAAAATTCACAGCCGCATGATTCTTATGCAGAAGAGCAGACAATAGATGAACTTATTTATACACTTTTGGGGAATATTACAGAAGGAGCGAGTATGCTTGGTTCTGCCGGTAAGCGTGTGCCGGGATCTGCCGGAGAGACAACGGAGAGATTAGAACAAAATTATGCACTTAGTTCGCTTATTATGGCTGACGGACCTGCCGGATTAAGACTTAGACAGTGTTATGAGGTGAGTAAGGAAACTGATGATGTATACGGTGTAGGCGTACTTGGTTCATTAGAAAACGGTTATCTTGAGCCTATGGAATTTCATGAGGATGGAGAGATATATTATCAGTATTGTACGGCATTTCCTGTTGGAACAGCAATAGCACAGACATGGAATAAAGATATAATGAATAAGTTTGGTAATGCCGTGGGTACTGAGATGAAGGAGTTTGGTATAAATCTGTGGCTTGCACCGGGAATGAATATACAGAGAAATCCATTATGTGGAAGGAATTTTGAATATTTTTCAGAGGATCCTGTCTTATCGGGTGTAGTAGCTGAGAATATTACAAAAGGAGTTCAGAATAACAGAGGGTGTGGTGTTACAATAAAACATTTTGCATGTAACAATCAGGAAGATAACAGGATGGGAGTTAATGTCATAGCATCTGAGAGGACATTAAGGGAAATATATTTCAGAGGATTTGAAATAGCAGTAAAGGAAGCAGCACCGGTCGCAGTTATGTCATCATATAATCTTGTAAATGGAGTGCATGTTGCCAATAATAAGGATATGTGTACTGATTTGTTAAGAGGAGAATGGTGCTACGATGGACTGGTAATGACAGACTGGAATACGACAGTACCTGAAGACGGAAGTATTCCATGGAAGTGCTGTTCATCAGGTAATGATGTTATTATGCCAGGTAATACAGAGGATATTAATAATATAAAGAAAGCATATAAGGATGGAATGTTAAAGGAAGAAGAAATTAGAAGAAGTGCGGGAAGATTAATTAATACTATTGAAAGATTAAAAAATGCTTGACTAATTATTTGACAGAGTGTAGATTATATAAAAGAGTGTGATTAATTGTAAGTTATTTGCCGTTTTAACAATAGAATAAAAAGTCTCTTATTAAGAGTGGTGGAGAGTTAAGGCTCTGCGAAACCACGGCAACCCCTGTAAGGAAGGTGCCAATCTGAGCGAGTAATCGAACAATAAGAGGAGTTGAATAAATCAAGTCCGTCATTATTGGCGGACTTCTTTTATGCAATAAAAACTTTAGAGTTTCTATTGTATAAAAATGCTCCGATAAGTATGCACACATTTTATTATTGAAGGCAGTTTTGTGTGATTACGTCACTGCACAAAGCTGTTAAACAAAGTGACGTAGAAAAGAGGTACATTATGGATAAACGTTTATTTACATCAGAATCAGTTACAGAAGGACATCCTGACAAAATATGTGACAATATTTCTGATGCTATACTTGATGCACTTATGGAACAGGACCCAATGAGCCGTGTAGCATGTGAGACAGTTATTACAACTGATTATGTTATGGTTATGGGTGAGATTACAACTAAAGCAAATGTTGATTATGAGAAAATCGTCAGAGATACAATTAGAGAGATTGGTTATGATGCTGACGAAAAGGGCTTTAACTGTGATACATGTGAAGTCAAGATACGACTTGATGAGCAGTCAGCAGATATTGCAATGGGTGTAGACAAAGCTCTTGAAGCAAAAGAAAACCAGATGACAGATGAGGAGCTTGATGCTATCGGTGCAGGCGATCAGGGTATGATGTTTGGATATGCTACAAACGAGACAGAAGAATATATGCCATATGCAATATCACTTGCACACAGGCTTACAAAAAAGCTTACGGATGTGCGTAAGGATGGTACGCTTGGCTATCTACGTGCCGATGGAAAGAGCCAGGTGACTGTAGAGTATGATGAGGATGGAAAGCCTGTTCATATCAATGCTGTCGTAATATCTACACAGCATGCAGCAGATATTACACAGAAACAGATTCATGAAGATATACGTAAGTATGTGATAGATCCTGTCATACCGGCAGAACTATGTGATGATAAGACAAAGTATTTCATAAATCCAACAGGTCGTTTTGTAATCGGTGGTCCAAATGGTGACAGCGGTCTTACAGGACGTAAGATTATAGTAGACACATATGGCGGATATGCACGTCACGGCGGCGGAGCATTTTCAGGAAAGGACTGTACTAAGGTTGACCGTTCAGCAGCATATGCAGCACGTTATGTAGCAAAGAATATAGTCGCAGCAGGTCTTGCTGATAAGTGCGAGATACAGCTTTCATATGCAATTGGTGTTGCACAGCCAACATCTGTCAATATAGACACATTTGGTACAGGCAAGATAGACGGGGACAAACTTGCAGAGATAGTAAGAGAAAACTTCGATCTTCGTCCGGCTGGAATTATAAAGATGCTAGATCTTCGCCGTCCTATTTATAAGCAGACAGCAGCATATGGTCATTTCGGACGTAATGACCTTGATCTTCCATGGGAGAAGCTTGATAAGGCAGAGGAATTGAAGAAATATTTATAGAATATATAAATAATTAATACCTGATGATTTTGGAAATCATTATAAAATGTTCTCTCGAAGTTTTTTATACTTGACACCGGAAGAACATCATGTACTCTCGGAGTCTCTTTGTGCTTTATAAAAGCAGGTGCAAGAGAGATTCCAATAGTACATCATAAAATGGGAGGGATTTTTATGGATAAGATAAATAATATGTCAAATATGTATCCGGAACACAGGAATGTTATGGATAATTTTATTGGTATAACTTATGAAAAATCTAAAAATACCACATGTAAAATAATGAGAGAAGCCAAATATCATTGGGAAGAAGACGTTGAAGAGACAAGGGAACCTGATATATCTATAATTTGTACGGATAGGAAAAGAAGGAAACTGGTATATACGTGTGTTCCAAGATTTATTGCTGAAGTTCTTAGCGATTCTACTGAAAAAGTAGATAGAGGAATCAAGATGGAGCTTTATTGTAAAATAGGAGTAGAAGAATATTGGATAATAGATTGGAGAAAAAGAACCATAGAAAGGTATTTATTGTCTGATGATTGTGATAGATATATTTTACATGATATTATAAATGACGATAATAAAAATGAATTAAAAATATTATCTTTTCCTATAATAGATATTAATTTTGATGAATTATTCGATGTAAGCGACTATTAGTTCTGATATATTAAACAAAAGAAAACAACCTTCTTGTATGTTATTTGCAAGAAGGTTGTTTTGTGTTAGAATAGAAAAGAATTTATTTTCAGAAGATTATAGAACATGAATATGTATGGGAGGCGGGTGCAGCTAAGTGAAGATGATATTACCAAAAAATGTTTCATATATTATTAAAAAGCTTGAAGAAGCGGGATACGAAGCATATGCTGTAGGGGGCTGCGTGAGAGATACTCTGCTTAACAGAATACCTGAGGACTGGGATATAACTACATCTGCCAAACCATTGGAGATAAAGAAGATATTCAAGAAAACCATTGATACGGGTATTCAGCATGGTACAGTGACTGTAATGCTAGATCACACAGGTTATGAGGTGACAACATACAGGATAGATGGGGAATATGAAGACAGCAGGCATCCTAAAAGTGTAGAGTTTACAAGTAATCTTAAGCTGGATCTTGAACGAAGGGATTTTACCATTAATGCCATGGCATATAATGATACATCCGGTCTCGTTGACGAATTTGATGGCAAAAAGGATTTAGAGTGTGGTATAATAAGATGCGTTGG
>JALERT010000085.1 GCA_022764445.1 Lachnospiraceae bacterium
ATATCTTCCATACCGCTTCCTACAAATGTACAGTTATTTTCCTTAGCTGTTACATCTAAGATATTTGCCTTTACCGGATCGGTTGTCCAGCAGTAAGTTGCTTCTTCGCAAGTTGAAATAACGCTGATACCTCTTGTAAGACATTTCATATAATGGTCAAAACAGTCACTTACTGTACTAAATAATGTAACTACTGCAATATCAGCATCTGTATTATCTAAAACTTCATCAGCATTATCACTGATTAAAACACCTGTCTTTACGCCAAGCCCTGCATAATCGCCTACATCCATTCCGACGATAGCAGGATTACGGTCAATGGCACCTACGATCTGGCATCCTGTTTCATAGAGATAACGAAGAGTATATTTACTCATCTTTCCACATCCATACTGAATTACTTTAATTTTTTCCATAATGTATAACCTCCTGATTAAAGAATATTTTTAACATAGTTCAAGTGTAATATCTCATGCAGGAGTAGAGTCAACAGGAAATTTATTTTTTAAATCTGACAGGAACCTGAAGCCTTAAGAACATGGAACGCTGCTCCTTGCCAAATACATTAAACTCTGTAAGCACCTCGCAAAGATAATCTCCACATATCTGATATTTATTTTCATTACAGTAATTAAATAGTCTTTTCGCATAATCCTGTTCCTGATTAAAGTCATCAAGGTAAATGCATGCATACATTCCGCTCTCAATTGTTCTCGTTTCATCAATAAGAGGAAAACTTGTATCTGCAAATACAAAAATCTGATTAGAAACAAAATTCTGATCAAGAAAATCTTCCTTTTTTAGTATGGTTCCCGCATTAAAATAATATACCTGCGGAATATTGTTACTCAAAAGCTGCTCTTTTAACTTCTTTAAAAGTATTTCATAGGTATCGATATCATGATCATAGAAATTGACATCGCATTCCATTGAATAAATCCTTCGTTCTGGTATATATTCCAATGTGAGAGTGCCTTTTGGCGGAGACTTGCGGTATCTGTCAATGCTGTCAATTGTTCTGTTTATTGCATCCTGCTTTATTTGAAGATGTTTGATTTCTTTTAGGTTCTGTTCCTTTTTGCGTATCAATATAGCTTCAATTAGTTCTAAATCCTCAGCGTCGAGAACTTCTTTAATTTCTTTAAGTTCCATGCCAAGTTCCTTCATATACTGTATCATGTCAAATCTTGCATTTTGCTTTATATCGTAATAACGGTAATGGCTTGATTCATCGATATAAATTGGTTTAAGAAGTCCAAGCTCATCATACAGTCTGAGGGTTGGAACAGTAGTATTATTAAGTTTTGCCATTTCACCAATGCTTAGGTTTTGTTTTTCTTTTGCCATAAATGCCTCCTAAAACTCTCATCTTATATGAGAGTTTAGCAGGATTATCTTACTTTTTCAACTTATCTCCAACATATTTCTGGTCATCTGCCGACCAAAAGCAGTTGTCCCATCCGAGCCCTGTTTCTTTATTGACGGCAACATAAACATGAGGTTTTACATTAACACTTCTATACTGTTCAGAAGATGCAGCTATACTACCTTTTACATCCTTAAAATAAAGATAACATCCACCATCTTCGTCATAATCTATCCTGGTTATCTTTGTTTCAACTACATAATAATCAGTACTTTCATCAGGATTATTATAATTATCCCATGAAACATAGGAAATAAATAAAAAGAATGATGCCAGAACAAACCAGAAAATATATGTAATAAAATATAATGGTGATTTTCTATTTTTTAAACTTAGTATTAAATCTCTTGCAAAGTATATGAGTATAAAAAGACCTACTATTATATTTTGAAAGAATATCAAAACCATTCCCATTAAACAATCATTCTATGGTAAAATATTCGTAAAATATGAGTAAAACAAGTTACAGTTCTCACCTAACAATAATTTTACAAAAGATATAAATATGGTTATAATATTGAAATAAATTGTTACAGCCTACTGGCATGTTTTATGAATGTAAAAAATGTTGGGTGTGAACTGTAACAATAAATTTATGCAAGTTCT
>JALERT010000113.1 GCA_022764445.1 Lachnospiraceae bacterium
ACATTTCCTTCAATAACACTTCTAGTCAGTCGACTAAAAATCTCTTGATCAACTGCCCCCAATACTTCCAAAACATTTTCATATGTCAGTTTTTGTCCCAAATAAAAGGCGATACATTGGTCTAAAAGACTTAACGCATCACGCATAGAACCGTCCGCTGCCTTTGCCACATAGCGGATAGCCTTCTCTTCTACTTCTATCTCTTCTTTTTTCATTAGCTCCATTAGCCTGTCTGCAATCGTATCAATAGATATCCTCTTAAAATCATATCTCTGACATCTTGACAATATGGTTATAGGTATCTTGTGAGCTTCTGTGGTTGCCAGAATAAATATAACGTATGAAGGCGGTTCTTCAAGAGTTTTAAGGAGTGCATTAAATGCACCTGTGGATAACATATGCACCTCATCGATTATATATACTTTGTACCTTCCTTCTGTGGGCGAATACTGAACTTCGTCTATTATATCTCTTATATTGGCAACACCATTATTGGAGGCAGCATCTATCTCTATGACATTCATTGATGTCTGTTCATTAATCTTCCTGCACATCTCGCACTGATTACATGGACTTCCATCAACCGGATGCTCACAGTTAACCGCTTTAGCTAAAATTTTAGCAATCGTAGTTTTACCTGTTCCTCTTGTTCCACAAAAAAGATAAGCATGTCCAATACGATCTGTCCGAATCTGATTACGAAGAGTCGTTACTATGTGATCCTGACCTTTTACTTCTTCAAACTCACCTGGTCTGAACTTACGATATAGCGCCGTATAAGACATATTAAACCTCCTGATTAATCACCGAAAGATATTCCAAGACCTTTTGTCTCCTTTATAATAGAAGAATTAGGATCAACCATCTTAAGTTTTCCTGCTACATCCTTAAGAGGTACAGGAACTATTTCATTATTCTGAAAACCTACCATGTATCCATATTTGCCTTCAATGATAAGCTGTGCTGCTGCCGAACCGAGTCTGCTTGATATTACACGATCGTATGGACATGGCTCGCCGCCTCGCTGTGTATGGCCTGGAACGGTAATTCTAACTTCCTGTCCTGTTCTTTCTTCTATCTCTTTTCCAATCTGGTAAGATATTGATGGATATGGATTATTCTTTCTCTTTGCCTTAAGTTCCTTTTTGCTAAGTGCAGCATCTTCCTTAGATATAGCACCTTCTGCAACAGCAAGTATAGAGAACTTCTTTCCCTCTGCCGAGCGCTTATTAAGTGCAGCTACAACCTTATTGATATCATATGGTATCTCAGGAAGAAGGATAATGTCTGCTCCTCCTGCTATTCCTGCATGAAGTGTAAGCCATCCTACCTTATGTCCCATAACTTCTACAATGAATACACGACTATGGGAAGCAGCTGTTGTATGAATACAGTCTATTGCATTTGTTGCTATATTAACTGCACTCTGGAAACCAAATGTTATATCAGTTCCCCATATATCATTGTCTATAGTCTTAGGAAGTGTTACTACGTTGCATCCTTCTTCACTAAGAAGATTAGCTGTCTTATGAGTTCCATTACCACCCATGATAACAAGGCAGTCAAGATTCCATTTCTTATAGTTAGACTTCATAGCCTTTACTTTATCGATACCATTCTCACCCGGTTCACGCATTTTCTTAAATGGCTGTCTTGATGTACCGATAATTGTACCACCCTGTGTAAGTATTCCTGAGAAATCACTTGGTTTAAGCTTTTTATAATTACCATAAATAAGTCCCTTATATCCTTCAAGTATACCGATAATCTCAACATCAGGATATTTCTGATAAAGTGTCTTTGCAACACCACGCATAGTAGCATTTAAACTCTGACAATCACCACCACTTGTTAAAAAGCCTATTCTCTTCATAATTTACCGTCCCTCCTTATACAGTTGTATAATTATGTTTTATGTTATTTTGCACATTAAAAGATATACTAATCATTTGTACCTGATTTTTATATCATCACACATATGTAATCTTATCATACCAGTTATTATTGTTCAATTCTTTTATAAAAATCTATTTTTTATTTTTCTTTTATGTCTACATTTCACACCTAACCTTTTTTGCCATATTCCTTAATTTCTTCAAGCTCTTTTTCTCTCTCCGGAGTATATCCCCACTTGTGTATTATTATCCTGCTTACAATAAAATATCCTATTATAATAATTATAGCCACAATGATTAAAACAAATGGCGATACAATACTTTTTCCCATTATAAATTATTATCCTCTCCTGATGAATACTATTTTATTTAATGTAACAACCTATTTTAATTTCATATAATGCTTTTTAACTATATAATATGACTGTTTAAGTCTTTCTGTGTACTCCGTTTTATCCCATTTTGCCCATGTATATGAATTCATATCTGCAGTTAAGTTCTTTGCATATGCCCCTATATAAATATTTTTTATTTTCAGTCCTGAAAGTCTGCCGTTTTCATTAAAGTCATCCTCTATCTCCTTATGGGAAGGATCCCTGAAATTAAGCATTCCCCATGGAATTCTTATCTCTACGGCATTATCTGCATAATAAAAATCAGCTAAAGAATTATACTTCTTACTCTTCGTATCACTTATACCATAGGTAAGTTTGCCTGTATCATATTTTTTATATGGTATATACTTTTTATCTACGGGAAGAGTCATTCCTCTTCCAATAGACAGATAAACAGGTACAAACACATCCGTATCCTTTTTATGCGCACCTTTATTTTCTATAGAATCGTCATATTTCTTATATGAAAATGTATATCTTGAATAATAATTCTGAACATTTACTTTTGTATTCTTTCTCCCCTGCATGTCAATAACAAAATCCGCAGCCTTATTGAATTTATAATTCTTATATGAATATGAGCCGGATTTTGGTGTTATATCGACAGGTATAATGATTCTGTCTTTCTCAGGATTTAATTTTTTACCTTTAACCATCAGATAAAGATACTTAACATCTGTCTTTGCAGATATTGACAGAGCTTTTGATGAAGAAACAACATCTTTATCTGTCCATTCAGATACATCTCCGTCAAGTACGGCAGACTTTCCAGCCGGACATGAGTTAAATTCAAGTAATCCAAAATTCTGCTCACTTGTCTGGACATCTCCCCAATATGCACGTCTTTCTTCATTGGAATATTCCATTGTATTCCACGTTCTTTTAAACCATTCATCCTGCCATGCAAAGATAAGCTCTCCACAGTAACCGGTATCATAAATATCCTGTGACATTGAAACAAGCATTTCTCCCTGCTGCTTTTCTGTAATCTGTCCCTGATTAAATCCTGTGATTATATTCTTATGTGTACATCCTCTTGATGATGGCACACCATATTCCGCTACAAGTACAGGAACGCTGTGTTCCTTTATAAGATCCTTAAGATAAGCCTTGTATGTGTTTTTCCTGCCTTTATTATCTTTATATGAGGCATACTTTTTCTCATACATCATAAAATCAGGATAATAAGGATATATGTGATATGATGCAAATATACCGGCTTTAAAATCATCTGATGCTTTTATATTCTCAACATTAATTGTTATGGAATCTTCACTTTCCTGATAAGGCTCGTTTTTGTGTGTCAGTGTATCTGCCGTTGGCCAGTTTGACCAGCTTACAGGTCTTTGCATGTCGTATCGTTCCATCTC
>JALERT010000132.1 GCA_022764445.1 Lachnospiraceae bacterium
CCGAAGCACGAACCGATCGAGAAAGTGTATGTAGAAATGGTAAGGCAGATTGTAGAAAGTGAGGCGAAGAATGATGAAGACGCTGAATGATTATATGGCGATGTCCTATCGCATGGAAATTGTAGAAGACAAAGATGAAGGCGGATTCGTGGTTTCTTATCCAGATTTGCCTGGCTGTATTACCTGTGGAGAGACAGTTGAAAGTGCGGTAGCGAACGCACTGGATGCGAAAAAAGCGTGGCTTGAAGCAGCATTGGAAGATGGAGTGGAGATTCATGAACCGGACAGTCTAGAAGATTATTCCGGGCAGTTTAAGTTGAGGATTCCACGAAGCCTGCACCGATCACTGGTAGAGCATTCGAAGAAAGAAGGAATCAGCATGAATCAGTATTGCGTGTATCTTCTCTCTAAAAATGATGCAGTGTATTCGAAATAACGGTTGTGGAACGGCTTCATTGCAGTTATAATGAAATGACAACATATTGGCAGTGAAAAGGTTACTGGAGTATGGCTCAAGTACTCAATTCAGTAATCACGAATAAAATAATAGCCAAACTAGGATACACATCCATGCTTGACTATTATCTGGTAGTTTATGAAAACTAAAGAACCGCCGTGTAGCGAATGGTACGCACGGTGGTTCTTTAGTTTTTTATTTTACATGCAATATAAACAGTATATAACAGTTGACAACAGTTTAATACTGTCATATACTGTTTACTAAGATGGAGGAAAAGATATGCATATTATTTTAAACAATTCATCTATGATACCAATATATGAACAGTTGGTTGATCAGATAAAAAAACAAATTATTTCAGAAACACTGCAGGAAGGTGAAGGACTGCCCTCTGTTAGAAAACTTGCAGGAACTCTTAAAATAAGTGCTCTTACTGTAAAAAAGGCGTATGACAGATTAGAGGAAGAGGGATTTGTTGTTACAGTCCATGGCAAGGGTACATATGTTGCACCGACTAATCGTGCCATGGCTGTGGAAGCAAGAAGAAAAAGTGTCGAAGAAGATTTT
The DNA here is from genome assembly GCA_022764445.1 of Lachnospiraceae bacterium. Classification (GTDB taxonomy): domain Bacteria; phylum Bacillota; class Clostridia; order Lachnospirales; family Lachnospiraceae; genus Butyribacter. The sequence goes on from JALERT010000132.1 coordinate 1,028, forward strand.
TCTAATGCTATTGAAAAAGCGAGGAGTGTGGGCATGAGCCCACAGGAAATTAGAGATATTATTGAGATTTTGTTGGAGGAATGAGTATGGTATCTATATTAAACTTAAAAAAGAACTATGGGGATTTTTCTCTTGACATTACCATGGATATTCCGGAAGGAAGAATTACAGGACTTATTGGAAAAAACGGGGCAGGAAAAAGTACAGCAATCAAAGCAATTCTAGGACTTTTAAGTCCTGATGGGGGAAGTGTTAAGGTATTTGGGAAAAATCCCAAAGAATTAAAAACAGAAGATAAGAAGAATATAGGTGTTGCTTTATCAGATTCGGGGTTTAGCAGTTATCTTACAATAAGTGATATAGCAAAAATACTTGATAAAATGTATGATGATTTTGATAAAAAGCTCTTTCTTGAAAAATGTAGTAGCTGCGGTCTTAAAGAGGATAAACAAATACATAAATTTTCAACAGGTATGAAGGCAAAAATGCGTGTACTTGTTGCATTAAGCCATAATGCAAGGCTGCTTATTATGGATGAACCTACGGCGGGAATGGATATAGAAGCAAGAACTGAAATAATTGATATTATTCGTGAGTATATGGCAGAAAAAGAGGAGCGTTCAGTTCTGATTACATCTCATATTGCTACAGATTTGGAAGGTTTATGTGACGATGTATATCTGATTGATAATGGAAAAATAGTTCTTCATGAGGATACAGATGTTATACTTTCCGATTATGCTGTTATGAAGGTAGAAGAAAAGGATATCGGACATATTGATCAGGGTTATATATTAAGCCGTAAAAATGAGCATTTTGGTTATTGTTGTCTGACAAACCAGAAACAGTATTATATGGAAAATTATCCGGGGATAGTTATCGAGAAATGTGGAATTGATGACATAATCCTTATGATGACAGGAGGTAAATAATATGAGCGGATTATTGCAAAAAGATATTTGTATATTAAAGCAGAGAAGTCGAGGAATAGCACTTATTTTAGTAATCGGAATAATTATGGCTTTATCTAGTGAAGGAACATTTGTTATAGGATATATGACCATGCTTAGTGCCATATTAACAATTAGTACGGTATCTTATGATGAGTTTGATAATGGATTTGCGTTTCTGCTTACACTCCCTTTTACAAAAAAGGAGTATGTTATTGAAAAATATCTGTTTTGTTTGTCAGGATGTATACTTGGATGTGTAGTTTCTGTAGTAATATGTGCGGTAGGTATGGTAGCAAAAGGAAAAGTCTTTTCTTTTAATATAATAGAAGAAGCAGCTATATTTATACCGGTATTCGCCATAATGTTAAGTGTAATGTTACCTGTACAGTTAAAATATGGTTCAGAGAAAAGCCGTCTTATTGTAGGTGGTGTTTTGGGAGCAGCTTTTGTGATTGGGTATATGGTAAAGAATTTAATACCTAAGAATATGCAGTTTATAAAATGTTTATCAGAAATCAGTGAAACAACTGTTACTATAATTATAGTGGTTATTAGCATTGCTGCAATTATAATTTCATATATATGTAGCATGCACATTATGAAAAAGAAGGAGTTTTAATCACTGTGTCTTTATGAAGCAATGAACTGAACTGTTACGAATTTTCATTAAAATGAATGCTATTGCTTGCAATTAGCGTCATTTTTGCATATAATTAATACAAATAGGAAGAATGTGTTTCTAAGAAATTCAGTTGCAAGAGTAAAGGAGCTGATTGATATGAAAACAATTAGTATTAGATTAGAGGATTCTATTTACGAAGAACTTAGTGAAATGCTGGATGCAATGGGACAGACAAAACAAACTTTTTATGAGACATTTACAAGAACAGCGTTAAGAGAAAGAAGTATTCCGTTTATTATATCTGCACCGGTTAATAAAAAGAATGTAGACAAGGATAGAAAGATGGAAGCGTTCAAAAGATTGGAGGCTTCAAGAAAAAAAACGGTAGAACCGATTGATTATGAAAAGGAGAGGGAGGAAGCCTTGCATGCAAAATATGGTAGTATTGATTGATACGAATATCCTCCTCAACTATATTACAAACAGAGAAGATGATTTTCTGGAACAATCTATCAGAATTGTAGAGATGTGTGCGAAAGGAGAATGTGTTGGATATATTGCGTTTCATACACTTTCTACATTATGGTATGTACTTCGTAAGCGAAGTGATAAGGAAAGAAGAGAGAATTTGAGAGATATTTGTGAAATATTTAATGTGGCATCTGCATCACAAGAAGAAATTTTAGATGCGATTGATAAGAGTTCTTTTGCTGATTTTGAAGATTGTCTGCAAGATAAGTGTGCAAAAGAAGTTGGTGCTGATTATATTATTACGTGTAATACAAAAGATTTTGCAAATTCTGAAATTGCTGCTCTGAATCCGAAGGAGTTTCTGGAATTAATATTAAAAAGACGATAATAATAATACAGCACCGTCAGAGGAATAACATCCTTTGGCGGTACTGTTTTTTATGTCGATTCGCGCCGTTTCAACGTCGATTCGCGCCATGTTTATTGATAAAACAATACAATATGTTAAAATTATAAAATCTTGCAAATTGTGTACAATTAAATCACGTTCATAAAAAAGACTTTGCCAGGTTTGTATAGACAAAAGTATCCAAGAGTGTATGGGTGGCACAGTTTGAGGTTGGCGAATATGTGGTTTGCCATGAATTAATTTGTAAGAATAAACAGCAGGATTTATAAATAAGTTACTAAAGACCATAAAAGGAAATAAAACCCTGTCATGGACACAGAAGAAATTAAAGAAAGCAACCGGCTACAAATATCAGATTAAAGCATACAATTTAGTGAAAGGCAAAAAAGTAGTCATTGCCCAGTCAGTAAGTGTCTATGCCATCACAAAAGGTGGAAAATACTGTGTAACAGATACCATAAAGATAACCAAGCTTGCAGGAAAGAAAGTAAGTACAAATAGTCTGAAACTTACACTTAAGAACGGTAAAACGGCACAAATCATAGCAGCCGAAACACCGGCAGAAAAGAATAAAACTATCAAATGTTACAGAGGACTTTGCTATGAGAGCAGTAACAGTAAAGTAGCCACAGTGACAAAGAACGGTAAGATAAAAGCCGTGAAAAAAGGAACCTGCAAGATTTATGTATATGCACAGAATGGTGTGTATAAGACTATTACCATTACGGTTAAGTAGAAATCTTTGATGAAAGAAATATGAGCAGAAAGAAAATCCGTTATTCCAATCTGAAGAATGTGTGATTGGTATAACGGATTTTTCTGTTATTTGCTTTAATATCTGATATCTTTATTATGATACCGACCTTATGAAAATGTTCCGGTTTTGAAGGAGAGAATAACAAGGTTAAAGATACAGCAAAGAATTTGGCGGAAAAAATAGAATAAGAAATGAATTTTATGGGGATTCTGTAGATATATGGTACTTAAAAAATGGGGATTTGGGTAAAATAAGGACTTGAATAAACGGGGATTTGAGCTATACTGTAATTTGAGAGGTGAAAATATCATGGAAAAGCCAGTTTTTAAAAGAAAAATATATAATGAAATACTTGAATGGAAAGAAAAACGTAGTGATAAATATGCTCTTTTAATAAAAGGTGCCAGACGAGTTGGAAAGTCTACTATTGCTGAGGAGTTTGCAAAGAATGAGTTCAAATCATATATTTTGATTGATTTTGCGCATACCAGTAAAGAAATTATAGGATTATTTGATGACACGTACAATTTAGATTTTTTCTTTTTGCAATTACAGCAGTTAACCGGAATCAGATTATATGAGAAAGAGTCTGTAATAATATTTGATGAGGTTCAGCTGCTTCCAAAAGCTAGACAGGCAATAAAATATCTTGTAGCAGATGGAAGATATAAATATATTGAAACAGGGTCTCTTTTGCCTATAAAAAAGAATACAAAGGATATTTTAATTCCGAGTGAGGAACATAAGATATCAATGTATCCTATGGATTTTGAGGAATTTTTGTGGGCAATTGGTGATGAGTTAACATCTGACACAATTAAGATACTTTTAAAAAACAAAAAAACTGCAGGGAATGCATTGCATAGAAATCTTATGCGAATTTTCAGATTGTATATGCTTATTGGTGGAATGCCACAGGCTATAGAAACATATATAGAGCAAAATAATCTGCAGGCAGTTGATGAAGTCAAAAAAGAAATCGTTGATTTGTACGAGGAAGATTTTATTAAGATAGATGGAACCGGACTTGCAGGTGATATATATGATGCGATTCCGGCAAATCTTAGTGGTAATGCGTCAAGATATGTTTTATCAAATGCAAGAGAAGGAACAAGGTCAGAGCAGGTGCGTGAATTAATACCTGATATGCTTAGTTCGTTTACGGTCAATATTGCTTATCATGCAAATAATCCAGGTGTGGGAATGTCATTAGAGAAAGATGCAGGACGATATAAGCTGTTTTCATCTGATGTCGGATTGTTTGTGACGCTTGCATTTAAAGATAAAAAATATACGGAAAACGTGATATACAATAAACTGCTTTCAGATAAACTTGAAGCCAATTTAGGGTATGTATATGAAAATGTTGTAGCGCAGATGTTAATAGCTAGAGGTAACAACCTATTTTACTATACGATGGAAAGTGAAACGTCCAATCATTTGTATGAGATTGATTTTTTGATTTCAGTAGGCGACAAAATATGTCCGATTGAGGTGAAATCCGGTAATTATAGAAGTCATAAATCACTAGATGTATTTTGTGACAAATTTAGTAGTCGTATAAGCGAAAAATATGTTGTTCATACTAAGGATTATAAGAGGGAGAATGGTATTCATTATATTCCTGTATATATGGTTCCATTTCTATAGAAGTAGATGACCTTTAAGTGGCATTGCGGAAGTCTTTTTCCGTTTTGTGTTTTTACCAAAGAGGAGGTATATGGATGCAGGAATTAAATGATGCTCAGAAATTGGAAGTGGATGCATATTACATTCGCCCAAAGACAGCAAATGAACGGATGAAGGCGGCACAAAGCACAGGACAGACTGTATATATATGCGGAGCTGTTGGATTTGGAAAGACATCATTTGTGGCAGACTATCTGTCTAGAAGACGGTATGAATATTACTCCATGGAGCATATAGGATTAGAAGAGATACCAGTTATACACAAAAAAGAAACAAAACGCATTGTTGTGGTGGATGATCTGCATATGATTACGGAAACTGAGGAGAGAGAAAATGCATGTAAAGTATTTGGACAGCTGGCAAAGAGTCCCGGTGTGTGGCTAATTCTGATTGGACGCTGCCTGCTGCCGGCATGGCTGAAGCCCCTTTACATACAGCAGGTATTTTTGACGATTGGAGAAACAGAACTGAGTTTTTCGGAAAAAGAGGAAGAAATTTATCTGAAAAAATGGAATCTTGAGTTGTCACAGAAAGCCAAAAAACGTTTGAGGAATCTTGGAGGCGGTCATCCCATGTTCTTGCGGATAGCAGCATTGCGGCTTAAGGGACTGGCAGGAGATAAAAGGAGTACAGAAGAACGGATAGAGGAAGAACTTTCCACCATAGAGGAGGCAAGATGTGACTGGTGGGATTATCTGGAGACATATGTCTATGATCAGTGGAATGTAGAACTGCAGGAATTTCTGATGGATATATCCATCGTGGAACAGTTTGATTTATCTATGGCGCGGATGATAACAAAAAAAATGGATGCAGGCAGATTGATAAACCTGGCACAGGAGAACGGGAATATATTGTCCGTGCATACAGCGGGAGATCGTGAAATATATGAGTTGCGTACACCTGTGAAGAAGTCCATGAGAAGAATGCTTCGTAATAGGTGTTCCATGCAGCACATTGATGTCTTGTACTATAATGCCGCATGCAGTTATGAACTGCAGGGGAAAATAGTGGAAGCTCTTGTGATGTATGAGAAATGCCACAATGAAGAGGGAATTCCCAGACTTCTGATTGAGAACGCAAGGAAATATCCGGGAATTGGCTATTACTGGGAGTTACGCAGATATTATCTGGGACTTTCAGAGCATACGGTTCGGCAAAGTCCGGAGCTGATGGCGGGAATGAGCCTTTTGCAGTCAATTCTTCTTAATGATGAGGAAAGCGAAAAATGGTATCAGGCTCTTTTGGAATACGAAAAGTCACAGAGCGGAAGCATGAAAAAGACAGCAAAGGCAAGGCTTTTCTACCTGGATATCGCACTACCGCAGAGAGGAACCCGGCATATGACGGATGTCCTGAAAAAAACGTGGACATTCATGACGGAACGGAAAACGATTATACCGGAACTTTCTTTGACAAACAACCAACCCTCCATAATGCATGGTGGTAAAGACTTCTGTGAATGGAGTAAGAGAGACAGGGAACTTGCAGGAAGTATAGGAAAAATGATAGAAATAGTCCTTGGTAAATTTGGAAAAGGACTTGTAAACCTTGCCCTTGCCGAGAGCTTCTTTGAAAAAGGAGAAGACAATTATGAGGTATCGGAGCTTGCCCAGAAGGGCAGGATGCAGGCACAGGCAGGGGGAAAACAGGAACAGGTTTTTGTAGGAGTAGGCATTTTGGCATGGTTGTCTGTTATAAACAATCACATGGATAATGCTATGGAAAGTCTTGAGAGTTTCCGAAGTGGGGTAACGGATATGGCACAGCTCCTGACAGGAATCGATACTTTAAAGACCAGATTCGATCTGTATATGGGACGAAGTAGTGAGGTGGCGGACTGGATGAAGCAGGCACCTGATGAGGAGGCGGAGTTCTGTACTCTGGAGAGATACCGGTATATTACAAAGGTGAGGGTATATCTGTCGGTAGGCAGAAGGGAAAAAGCATTAAGGCTATTGCTTCAGTTACAGTTCTATGCAGAAAAAAGAGAAAGGATATTCCTGCAGATTGAGGTGAAGATTCTGCTTGCCATCACCCAATATCGTATGGGAGAAGAAAAATGGAAGGAAACATTGCAGCAAGGAATTAATCAGGCGGAGGAGTATCATTTTGTGCGGGTGCTTTCCAGAGAAGGTGCTGCTCTGTGGGAACTATTCAAAGCAGGAGATTTCACCTGGAAGGATATGGGATTTAAGAAGCAGGTTTACAAAGAATGTGAGCAGATGACAAAACTTTATCCGGCGTACTTAAGCGAAAAGCAGGAAGGAAATGTACTTCTGACCGATAAAGCACTGATGATTCTCCGCATGCAGGCAGAAGGCTTAAGCGTGGAAGAAATTGCAAAGACAATGAATCTTTCAAAATCAGGGATAAAATATTATAATCAGGAAAACTATAAAAAGCTTGGAGTGAATAGTAAGGCGGCAGCAATCACAGAAGCGAGGAATAGGAAATTAATATAAACAGTACGAAATGCTGTCAAGAGACAGAAGTCTATCCATTTGGCTAGTAGCATTTCTTTATAAGTTATGGTAAAATCGGTCTATATTGTTTGTTATATACCTAATATACACGTAAACTATAAAAACTGAATTCAAAAGCCGTATTATGGCTGTTACACAGGCACATAGGAGAAATCTTTTTGGGGGAGAGATACAAATGAAAAATAAAAAAGAATACATGATTGTTTTATATACGATTTTGGCATTGATGATTAATCTGTGTGGACAGACTTTGGCAGACAAGCTGGCACTGCCAATCTGGTGTGATTCTATAGGTACATTTCTCATGGCATATTTTGCCGGACCGGTATGCGGTGCTGTAGTTGGCTTTACAGGTGTTATTGTTTACGGGACATTTGTAGTACAGAAATTAATTTATTGCATAGTGGGTGCACTTCTTGGTGCCATAGTCGGATACTTTGCTAAAAAGAAAGTCTTTGAAACACAGTTTGCAACTATGACATTTGGAATGGGTTTAGCTGTTTTTTCTACTATTGTTGCAGTGACCATCAATATCGTAATGTTCGAAGGGAAAAGTGGAAATGTATGGGGAGATCATGTAATGCTATTGTGTATCGACAATGGATTCCCAAGATTATTTTCTTATGTAATAGATCAGTTCTGTGTTGAGTTTCTGGATAAACTTATAAGTGTAGAAATCGTATATTTATTGATAAAACTTATAAGGTACAAGAAAAAAGACGATAGCAAAGGTTTGAGGAATGCAGGTGCGTTGCTAGTTGCTGTTACTGTAATTGGTATTTTTTCTAATGGCGAAATGGTAATGGCAAAGGAACAGACCACAGATTATAATTCATATGTACAGATTGAATATTCTAAAGAGGAGGGGCTTTTATCAGGCGAAGCAAACGACATAGAGCAGACAAAGGATGGAAAACTCTGGATTGGCACATATGCAGGATTATTTAAATATGATGGAACAAAATTCAAACTTTTTCAGGATATTCCTTCAGTAAAAAATGTAAACTGTCTGTATGTAGATGAGGAAGGCAGACTCTGGACAGGAACAAATGATGATGGTGTAACAGTTTTAATTAATGAACACGTAATGAACGTAATTGATAGAGAAAAAGGTCTGCTGTCAAATTCGGTAAAAAGCATTGTCTGTGATTCGAATGGAAATTATTACGTTGGAACAACAGAAGGGCTTTCTCAGGTGTCATTAAGCGGTGGTGTTAAGGTAATAAGGTCTTTTGACAAAGTAAAAAATGTAATGCATATGTCTGCGGATAATAATGGAAATGTTATTGTTATTACAGAAAGAGGGAAAATTTACTGGATAAAGGATGGAAAAATTATTGGTTCGCCTCTAGATATACCTTCAGATACATTTATTAGTACTGCATGTTTTACAGGAGATAACAGACTTCTTATTGGAACAGCAGATAATAAAGTGATGGTTTATAGTATGGAACATAATATCCTGGATCTTATTCATACTGTCAGTATAAAAGATATAGAACATATCAATTCATTTTATATCTCTGATAATCATGAAATATTTATATGTTCGGATACAGGTGTGGCAGTAATGAACAATGATTATGCATATAAAAAAATAAATACAAACAACTTTACAAGTTCTATTGATAATATGCTTATAGATTATCAGGGAAATCTCTGGTTCAGTTCATCAAGGCTGGGGTTGTTAGAAATGTGTCAGTCGCCATTTATGGAGTTATTTCTGGGTATAGGTGAGAATGCAGTTGTAAATTCTACAGAAAAATGGCAGGGACAGCTTTTTTGTGGGACAGATGAGGGGCTTGTTATTATAGACGAAAAAAAAGAAAGTAAAGTTGATAATGAGATAAGTAAGTTGCTTAAAAATATAAGAATACGATGTATAAAAGCAGATAGCAAAAATAATTTATGGATTGCAACTACAGGAATGGGGTTATATAAAATTAGTTTGAAGAGTTCCGTGGAATATGACATAAAGAACTTTACTGAAACTGATGGTATGCCGGGTATGCGTTTTCGTAATGTGTGTGAATTAAAGGATGGACGAATTGCTGTTGCCGGTGATTACGGAGTTGCAGTCATAGATGATGATTCTGTTAAACAGGTCTTTTCTGAAAAAAGTGGTCTTATTAACGAAAAATCACTCTGTATGTTAGAATATGATGATACTATTTATATTGGTTCTGATGGAGGCGGAATTACTAAGATTAAGAATGATGGTACGATAAGTAATATTGGAAAAAAGGACGGATTATCTTCGGATATAATTCTTCGTATGGTTTATGATTCGTCTTCAAAAGGTGTATATATTGTCACCAGCAATGGACTTTGTTATATGTCAGAGGATGGAGATATAAAATACCTTGAAAACTTCCCATACAGCAATAACTTTGACATGGTTTGCAGTGATGACGGAACATGCTGGGTTATGGGAAGTGCAGGAATTTATGTGGCAGAAACAAAAGATTTGATTGCAGATAAAAAACGTGATTATCCCCTTATAAATTCCAAAAGGGGTTTTTGTTCATCACTTGTTGCCAATTCCTGGATATGCAGGGATGGTGATGAGTTATATCTGTGCTGCGACAGTGGTGTGGTTAAAGTCAATATGTCACAATATGATATGTCGGAAAAGTCATATCGTATGGTTTTTAATTATGTGGAAGTGGACGGTGTGAAATATGAAATTAACCGAGTGGATACACTCAAGTTATCATCACAGATGGAAAAAATCGTGTTTGAACCGGAAGTACTTAATTATTCTATGAATGATCCATATGTAAGTATTTTTATGGAAGGCTATGATACGAAGGAGAAGGTTTGCTTGGCGAGTGAACTTGAAAAAATATCTTATTCCAATTTAAAGCCTGGTAAGTATGTATTCCGAATTGCTATACTTGACGGTGAAGATGGTGATGTAGTGGAGTCAGGAAGTTATACCATTGAAAAGGAAACTGAAATGTATCAGAAATGGTGGTTTAAGTTATATGTCATTTTAATAGCAGGTCTGGTACTGATATGGATTACATGGTTTATTACAAGAACACAGGCTCAGAAAGCATTATTAAAGCAGGAGTATGAATTAGAGTATGCTAAAAAGCAGATTAAAATGGGGAATGAAACAATTTTATCCATTGCACGAACAGTAGATGCAAAAGACAGCAACACAAGTGAACATTCTTTCAGAGTATCAGAGTATGCAGTAGCCATTGCAAGGAAGTTAAATTATTCAGAGGAAAAATGTGAGAATCTTCGTCAGATAGCACTGCTTCACGATATTGGAAAAATAGGAATACCAGATGCAATCCTTAATAAGCCGGGAAGATTAACAGATGAAGAATATGAAATCATGAAGTCGCATGTAATAAAAGGCGGTGAGATTTTAAAAGACTTTACCATGATAGATAATGTGGATGTTGGTGCGTTATATCATCACGAAAAGTATGATGGAACAGGATACTGCGCCGGGTTAAAAGGAGAGGATATTCCACTTGATGCAAGAATTATTGGTATAGCAGATGCCTTTGATGCAATGACTGCTAATCGTGTTTACCGTAAGCAGTTGGATATTGATGTGGTAATTGCTGAATTAAAGAGGTGCAGTGGAACTCAGTTTGATCCAAAGTTAGTAAAAATAATGCTTTCTTTGATTGAGGATGGAACAATCAATGTGGAAAAATTATATGAAAAATCAAAGGAGGACAGATAGGATGAAAAAAATAAACTTTTTATGCATCATAACATCTTTAATTATGATTCTGTTATCTTTTGGTGTTCATAGCATGACGAAAACAGAAAAAAAACATATAAAGGTAGGATTTATTTTTGTTGGTGATGAAATAACACCATACACAGATAATTTTATCAAAGCTAGAAATCATGTGCAGGAAGTATATGGGAACCAGATTGAGTGCGTCACAAAATATAATGTAACTGAGGATCAGATAGAGGAACCGCTTAAGGAACTTGTAGATGAGAAATGTGATTATATCATTGCAGCGAGTTATGGCTATGGTCCGGTAGTAAAAAAAATGGCAAAAAAACATCCCGAAATCCAGTTTTGTGTACCAACAGGTGATAATGCGAACCAGAAGCCGGTTCTTTCTAATTATCACAATTGTCTGGGAACAATATATCAGGGACGATACGTCTGTGGTGTCATTGCAGGACTGAAGCTTAAAGAAATGATTGATACAGAGGTTATCACTCCGGAGCAGGCAAAGGTAGGTTATGTAGCTGCCTTTCCTTATGCCGAGGTAATATCAGGATATACATCTTTCTATCTGGGAGTACAGTCGGTTGTACCGGAAGCGACCATGCTTGTGAAATATACGGACACATGGTCCAACTATTCTTTAGAAAAGCAGGTGGCAACGGAGCTTATAGATAAAGGATGTCTAATTATTTCACAGCATTCTGATACTGTTGGACCTGCAATCGCCTGTGAAAATGCAAAAGGTAAGGTGCCGGTTTATCATGTAGGATTTAACCAGAGTATGACAGATATCGCACCTACCAGATCACTTGTAAGCTGCTCAGTAGATTATTTCTACTATTTTGAGCAGTCAGTTTATGCACTTTTACATGATAAGAAGATTGAGGATTGTATAGATGGTAAAGTTTGCGGACAGGATGCTATGGCAGGATTAGAAAAAGGATGGGTTCGTATTCTCGATATTAATCATGCAATTCTTCCAAAGAACACAAATCAGGTAGTTGATGAAACCATCAGTAATCTTGTGGATGGAAAAACGGATGTTTTTTCAGGTCATTTTACAGGTGTTAATCCAAATGATGAAAATGATAGAATTGATCTAAGTACGCCATTTATTGAAAATAAGAATTCATCATCTCCGACATTCTGTTATGTATTAGATGATGTGATTACTGTTGTACAGTAGTATGTGGATATTAAAGATTGTTTACACCAAGGGTGAATTTTCTATTCGAGGTAGTGATATAAGATAAAGAGGATAATTAAAGAAGTGGATTATTCATAATAAAGATTATGAGTAATCCGCTTTTTTATTTGACCTAATTTTTACTGCGAATTTACATACATAATAAATGACTTTTACACAGATATATTATATTAATAGTTAAATTATAAAATGATTATGTTGTCAGAATATTGTCGAAAGATGTGTGAATTGTAACCGAAAGAGTAACATGATTATACGACAGTGTTTTTTTGACAATTTAATCAGACAGAATGAGGAAAAATATGAATATTAAAAAAATGATATTTCACGCTTTGACAAATTTTAACGGAGAGATTTCCTATTATGGAGAAGTTTATCTGACAAGGTGTGGAAATATGGCGGGAACAAAGCCATTTCTATTCGCATGGAACATAATGAAAATCAATTTTCATTATGGAATAGCAAAAAGCAAGGAACCACTTAAGCTTAGCGGGATAAAAGAGAATAATATAGATCAGGTTTATAGCAGGTTAAAGCTTACTCAGAATATGAGGATAATGTTAGATTATAAACATCTTATTACTGATTTATGGGGTAGTCTCTTGAAGCCGGTATTATCTGGAGAAGCACTATATAAGATTTTGGAAGATGATTTACAAATAGAAGGATTTGCAAAGGCAAGAAAAAAATTTGATGATAAAAAATTACCTATAGAGGAAATATATAATAAGATTGAAAAAGAAGTTCAAAAGCCAGTTTCTCCCGATTTGGAGATTAAAATGGTATCGGATGCGGTTATAGTAAATCCATATGTCCTTGAGATACTGGATACTGTTGCTGCAAACCATACAAGTATTACAGCAGTTATTGACAGCAGTTATCCTGAAGAGATGTTTAATGATCTTTTAAAGAAAAATATGATTTGCTGTATATCAGAGCTTGTTACTACATCACAGAAGAAAAAAAATATAGGAAAACTTGTATCGGAGTATGTCAGGAAATATAAAAAAGAAGAAAAGGGATATGGTAAAAGTGTACGTATTTTTGCGTCTGATTATGATAAATATATATTGAAACAGAGAAGAAAAGGTAATACTGCAACATATTATCCTGCACCGGAATATTTTTTGAAAAGGAATAATATCCCTGATTTTAAGTCATCATTTGGTGAACTTTATAGGATGGTAGAGGGAAATTTAAATTATAGCAGACCACTTTTAAGAAGTGATACATATCAGACATCTGTTCTTTATTTAGCTCCTGTCATATATGGATTTTTACAGGAAGTATTGGAAAGAGCCGATGAGAGAAAGATTGTTTTTATAGGCAGTTCCGAACATATGATAGTAAAATATTTTAATAAATATATGGGAAATGCCCATGTGATTGAGTGGTCATATCTTGTGGCAAATCAGCCAAAGAAAAGTGATGACTGGGATGAAGTATTCAGGTGTATGCCTTTTTTAGACAAAATTTCAGCAGACAGGATTGCATTTGGGTTGGGATTTACTGCTCCTTCGTATAAACTCGAACGTGCGAGAAGTGATTTTATGAAAGCATGGCGTGAAAGTCGAAGTAGTCACGGCGATAAGGAAGATAACTATGTTGAAGAAAGTAATGCTATAAAGTCGTATCTGGAGAGTTTTTTACAGGATAAAGAACAGGTTTTCTTTGTGGATCTAACGGAAAAAGATATGGGTGGAAAAAGTTTATTGGAAAAACTTAAAGAATATAATATTAATATTGATTATGAGTATTTTTCGATTCACAGTTATCTTGATGAAAGCAATATGGCTGATCCGGTGAAAATGAGACTTGAGGAACTTATTCAGAATATTATGCAGATGGAACTTCCGGTTCTTTTAAGGATTGATAAGGATAAAATTTCATTTGCACAGGCACCTATGGTTCCGACTGAAGAAAAAGACCGCTTGTATGGTGGAATAAATGAATATATAAGGATTATGAGTGGTATTACATATAAAAATCAAAGTGTTCCAAAGATTACGGCGGATGAAGTTATGAAGCTCCTTTTGTCAGGAGAAACTTCCATACAAAGATTAAAGAGGAGGCTTGTGGGATGATTTTATATCATGGTTCTACAGCATATCATGTCCTTTGCTGTATTGTGCATAAGCTTTTTTATTATAGAAATATGAAAGCTGTTCTAATGATAACAGAATATATGGCACCAAAGGATGAATTAAATAAATTTATAAATGATATAAAGGAAAGAGGCTGGTTTGAGGATATTTTTATAGTGCCGGAATCTGAGTTTAGGAGAAAAGCAGGTAATAAGCTTACGGAGAGAAGTGATACAGAGGAAATCGAAGGTGTTGTAAATAAATTAAATGACATTTTACTGGAATGGTATCCTGCAGGATTCAGACAGTTTGATGATGCATATATTGCAGCAGATCAGTGGACGGTTGGCACATATTATTTAAGTAATAAAATTCCTTATTATTATTTTGAAGATGCAAGCGGCCTTTTGGGAGATGAGAAAAGATACTTAAAATTAATGAAAGAATCTACTCCACAAAATTATATTTTATGTGAATATCTTCAGGCAGCAGGAAGAAACCGAATTGTAAAAGGTAAACTGTGTGATATGAATAATCTTCCGGAAGGTTTTTATGATGAAAAAGCAATTGATTTTTCTATTTATAAAACTATGTGTCAGATGGATAGAGATACAAGGATGCAGATAGTGTCGCTATATGGCGGCGAAATGGTTCCAATGCCTGAGTATAAGGCGACGACGGTATTCCTTACACAATATTATAATAACCTTAAGATAAGAGAAGTTGGAATACAGAAAAAGATGACAAAGCTTATAATTGATTATTTTGCAGAGAATAGTAATTTAATCATCAAGCCTCATCCGAAGGACCGTTATATTCCATATGAAGAAATATTTCCGGGATGCACCGTTATTAAGAGGTCTATTCCGTCAGAAATACTTCCATTTATGCTTCCAAAGGCGGCTGATGAAGTTATAACACCGAACTCAACTTCAATAGGTGGAATGAGAAACTGCTGTCAGAAGGTTTACCTTTTTGGCGAGGAGATAGAGGTTCATTATGAAAGACTTCATCTTTACTATGCAGCTTCTAAAATCATAGAAGCAATATATAGTGGACAGGAACTTTGTTATCCTAATGCAAACAGTTTATTTTTAAATAATTTTCTAGACAAATTAGATATAAATATATCCTATGATAATTGTTCTTCGAATAAGATATGGCTGGATGCGGGAGAGGGATATAAGCTTTTGGAAAAAGACAGTGAATCATTTAGTAAAGAAGATACTATTATCTTTTTAGAAGTAGAAGAGCATTATACATTATTCTGGAATGAGTGGATTAACAGGGAAAATATGATACAGCTTATAGTAGAGGTTGATGATGAAAGAGGATGCAGGGAACACGTTATATGGTTCTATTCTAAAGATAAAGAGTTAAGAGAAAAGGTGATTAATATGTCATTTGAAAGAGAGTTAAAAAATACAGGTGCCAATATAGGCCTAAGTGCTATGGAAGTAACAGAAAATATGATACTTGAGGGAAAGCTTGAGGCTATGAGATATGCAATGCAGACGAAAGAAAATGAAAGTAATGACAGAGTACTTCATCAGGCAGCAGAGATAATAGAAAAGTACGAGGAAGAAAAGTGGCGTACAGAGAAAGTTCTTATGCGTGAAGGAATTTTACCTATGTAATAAAGAAAAGATAATGTGAAAGGATATACGATTATGAAGAAAATAGTAGCATTTGTTCCGGTAAAACTTAATAATGAAAGACTTCCGGGAAAAAATACAAAATCATTTGATGGTGGTAAACCACTTATTGAATATATTTTGGGTACACTTAAAAGTGTAGATGAGATTGAAGATATATATGTATACTGCAGCGATCCGGCTATACAGGATTTCCTTCCGGAGGGTGTAAAGTACTTAAAGCGTGATAAGAGCTTAGACAGCAGTAAAACTTTAATTACAGAAGTATTACAGTCATTTGCTAATGATGTTGAAGCTGAGACTTATGTACTCGCTCATGCCACAGCTCCGTTTTTGTCTAAGGAGTCAATCGAAAAGGGAATCAATGCCGTTACAAAATCAGGATATGATTCTGCTACGACAGTTACAAAATGTCATGACTTTCTGTGGAAGGATGGAAAGCCATTTAATTATAATGTAAAGAAAATCCCACGTACACAGGATTTAGATGAGATGCATGTAGAGACAACAGGTTTATATGTATATGGAAGAAATCTTATTTTGAAAGAAGGAAGAAGAATAGGTGATAATCCATATATGATAGAAGTAAGTCGTGAAGAGGCTATTGATATAAATGAACCATTTGATTTCATGGTTGCAAATGCATGGTTTCAATATAAAAATAACAGATGAAAAGTGGAAACATAAGAGGATAAATAATGTGTAAGGTAAATTTATTGGATTGTACATTACGTGATGGAGGCTATGTCAATCAGTGGAATTTTGGTAAAGAAACAATAAGCGGAATTTTGGAAAGACTTTCAATGGCAGAGATTGATATCGTTGAATGTGGGTTCCTGACAGAAAAGATTAAGACGGAAAATTATGCTTTATATGGAGATGCAGATAAGGTTAATTCATACATACCTAATCCAAATCCTAATACACTTTATGTAGCTATGATTGCTATAGGATAAAAAGAAATTGATCCGGAGAAATTGTGTGATGCCAGTCAGTCTGTGATAGGTGGTATACGCTTGACATTTCATATGTCAGAATTAAAGAAAGCTATTGAATGGGGCAATACCATAATGAAAAAGGGATATAAACTCTTTTTCCAGCCTGTCGGTTCGGCTGATTATGAGGACGAAAGTATCCTTGAACTTATAAAAAAGGCAAATCATCTTAAGCCATTTGCATTCTATATAGTAGATACACTTGGTGCAATGAGTGAAAAGGATATACTTCATATGCTTTATCTTATTGATAAAAATCTTGATGAGTCAATCGCTCTTGGATTTCACTCACACAACAATCTCCAGATGTCATTTTCCAATGCACAGAGTATGATTAATTTTGGATTTGAACGTGATATTATAATCGACTGTTCTGTTTATGGAATGGGAAGAGGTGCAGGAAATACATGTACAGAACTTATGGTTGATTATCTTTTGGAAAATGCTGACAATAACTATGATGTTCTTCCTATATTGGAAATAGTAGATAATTATCTAATGCCGTTTTATTTACAGCATCCATGGGGATATTCGGTTGCATATTTCCTTGCATCTTCCATGCATTGTCATCCTAATTATGTATCTTATCTTCTTGGTAAGCAGAATATTCAGGTAAGTACCATAAGTACGCTTTTAAATCAGATACCGGAAGATAAGCGCCTTATTTATCATTCTGATGTTATAGAGCAGATTTATAAGACTTATCAGAATCATGCGGTAGAAGACAAAAAAGTAATGAGTTATCTTCGTAAATTATTAAAGGATAAAAATATTCTTGTACTTGGTTCGGGAAAGTCTATACATAGTAAGAAAAGTACTATCATGAAGTTTATAGAAAAGAATAAGCCATTTATCATTTCTGTTAACTTTATACCTGATATCCATGTGGATATGGTATTTGTTGCAAACCAGAAAAGATATGAGCTTTATAAGAATGCATTTGATTTAAAGAAAACCGTATTTTCTTCTAATGTAAAAGGGCTGCCAAAAGAAGCAATGAGAGTTAATTATTCGGATCTGCTTAATGAAAAGGAAACTATATTCGACAGTTCAGGAATGATGTTGCTTCGCCTTTTAATTAGAGCTAAGGTTAAAAAAGTATCTTTGGCAGGATTTGACGGATTTAAGAGAAATTATCTTGATAATTATTGTGATAAGCGTTTTCTGCATCAGGAGGAAGACAAGATGGTAAGAAAGAGAAATATGCAGACAAGAGAGCTTATAAAGTCAATGAGAAAGGAAATGGATATAAATTTTGTCACAAGCAGTAAATACGATGAAAAGTAATGATATTAAGCTTATTGCACTTGATTTAGACGGGACATGTTTAAAGAATGATGGAAATATTTCTGAAAGAACAAAGAATGCATTAACCCTTGCCGGTGAAAAAGGAATAACAATTGTTATAGCTACAGGGAGACCTCTGACAGGTGTACCGGAGGAAATAACGGATATCACCGGAGTAAATTATATTATTGCATTAAATGGTTCTAGAGTTTATGACAATGTCAGGAAAGAAACATTGTTTGTGCAGGGAATTGATGAAAACTGTCTTTTGGAAATAGCTGAGATAATTAAGAAGCATGATGTTCTGGCGGACTTTTTTACTGATGATAAAGGGTACTGTGAAAAATCAGCATATGAAAGGGCTGAGTATTATCTTGACAATAAAAACTTCTTTGAATACTACCTAAAGACAAGAGTGCCTGTGGGCGATTTATGGGACAGTCAGCTATGTGATTATGCTCCCATAGAAAAGATAAATTTGTTCTTTGGGGATCATTCAGAAAGAGAGAAGGTAAAAAAAGCTCTTCAGAAATTTACCAAAATAAAAGTTTGTTCCGGGATGAAGAATAATCTGGAAATAAATAATTATATGGTGAATAAAGGAGATGCTCTTATAAAACTTGCCGGCACTCTAAATATTGAAGCTTCTCATATTATGAGTTTTGGAGATGGTGGAAATGATGCAGATATGATTAAAATGGCAGGTATAGGAGTTGCAATGGGTAATTCTTCTGATTCTTTGAAAAGTGTAGCTGATTATGTAACAGTTAGTAATGAGGAAGACGGCGTTGCACATGTGTTAGAAGAGTTTTGCAAGTAAAAAATTTAAAATAAAGGAAAGTGATTGTATGAAGAAAACATATGTAATAGACACTAATGTTCTTATTCAGGCACCTTATGCGCTTGACTGCTTTGAAGATAATAATCTTGTCATACCTCTTGTAGTTGTGGAGGAACTTGACGGCTTGAAAAAAGCTGACGGAGAAAAAGGAGCAAATGCAAGGAGTGCAGTCAGGACTCTTGAAAGATACAGGATACAGGGCGATCTTTTTGAAGGGATAGAACTTGAAAGCGGAGGGATATTAAGGATAGAGAAGAACTTTACGGATGTTGAACTTCCAGGTGATCTTCCCGAGGATAAAGCTGACAACAGAATTCTTAAGGTATGCCTTGGATTATCTAAGCAGAAAGAGTCAGACCAGAATATCATACTTGTAACTAAAGATCTCGTGCTTCGCCTTAAAGCCCAGATAATAGGTATCGATGCACAGGACTTTATAACAGAGCAGATTACGGAAAGTGATGCTAAGTATACAGGTCGGTGTGAAGTTTATATTCCTGAGGACAGTATTAAAGAATTTAAGAAAAAAGGTATATCACTTAAGGAACTATACCAGACTGATGAAGAGGGCAATAAGCAGTCGGTGCAATTTGTTGAAAATGAATTTGTTATATTGAAGGCAGACCAGTCAACTAAGAAGACATTACTTGGGAGAGTTTCCGGAAAAAAGGTTGTGCCGCTTCAATATAAGAAGAGTAAGCCCTATGGTGTAAAACCACGCAATGTAGGACAGTATTTTTTACAGGAAGCATTAATGACAGATGCAGAGACAGCGCCTCTTGTTATAGTTAAAGGAATGGCGGGTACTGCCAAGACATTTTATTCTCTTGCTGTTGGTATGGAGAAAGTCTATAACAATCCAACCGGGGAGTATAGAAGAATAATAGTATGCAGACCAAATGCGCAATTTGATGATGATATAGGATTTCTGCCGGGAGATGAGCAGGAGAAAATTGCACCTCTTATGCGCCCTGTAATAGATAACCTTGAGCAGCTTCTTGATACTGACGAGGATAACAGATATGAAGATGAGATGCTTTTAAGTGATAAGATACAGGAAGTATTTGACAGGGGAATAATTCAGACAGAGGCACTTAATTTCATAAGAGGAAGATCTATTGCTAAGACGTATCTTATTATAGATGAGGCACAGAATATGACTCCTAATCAGGTTAAGGGAATTATAACAAGAGCCGGAGAAGGAACAAAAATAATACTTCTTGGAGATCCCAATCAGATAGACAGACCATTTCTCGACGAGAAAACAAATGGTCTAAGTTATGCTGCAAAATATATGAAGGGCAGTAAATATTGCTGGCAGATAACATTATCAGCTGATGAATGTGAGCGCTCCGTTCTTGCAATGGATGCAATAAAGAGACTTAACTCACCAAAAGAATAATGATATGCCAGACGGAAGGATGATGTTTTAATTGAAGTATAATGATATAAAAAAGAATGAAGAAGTAAAAGAATTAATAAAAAAGGGCAATGAAAATCTTGGTGTACTGGGATATACAGATCACTCTGAGAAGCATTGTGCCATAGTAGCAGAGCATGCGGCTGCGATACTAAAGCAGTTCGGGTACTCAGATCACGACATAGAATTAGCTAAAATAGCAGGATTTATGCATGATATTGGCAATGCAGTCAATAGAAAACACCATGCAGAGTATGGGGCGATTCTTGCCAATGACATATTGAAGGATACGGATATGCCGTTAAAAGACAGAATAACTGTTGTTTCTACCATTGGAAATCATGATGAGTCTACAGGTGGCGCAGTAGATGCCATATCTGCGGCTATTATAATAGCTGACAAGACAGACGTGCGTCGCAACAGAGTACGCAATAAGGAAAAAGCTAACTTTGACAAGCATGACAGGGTAAACTATGCCGTAACGGAGGCAAAGCTTAAGGTAAATGCTGACAAAGGGGTAATTGCTCTCAACCTTCAGGTAGACGAAAAGATATGTACCATGTATGAGTATTTTGATATTTTCTTAGGAAGAATGATGATGTGCAGAAGGGCAGCAGAGATATTAGGTGCCAAGTTTAAGCTTATGGTTAATGGGCGAAAAGTTTTATGAATAAAGGAGATTAAGGATTATTCTGTTGCTGTATATAACTATGGTGTTACAGTAACGCTATTCTAACAAACTTTGAAAAAACGACTTTAAAAAATCTTTGAAAAAACTTCGACAAAGTTGTTGACAAAGCGACAATTAGGTGGTAATATATCATCTGTTGTCGCAAAAAACATATTGAGACGGCAGTAAATGATTTTGAAAAGTTTTGAATATATCCTGACAGATAAGATTCAAAAAACTTCAAAATAATTCAAAAAAATGCTTGACAAGTTAATGCGAGCGTGATAAGATATATCTCGCTGACGCAAAGAAAACAAGTCAGCCAAACAGCTTACAAAGCCAGTGAATATAAGGTTTTGAAGCAAAACGAACATTGATAACTGAACAGTGAAACAACCCTGAAAATTCTAAATAAAAGATTTTCAAAATTCAGATGATTGTGTAAACAATACATCAGTAAAACAAACGGACAAAGCCAAGTGAAACTTGATTTTGGACAAACACTTAAATATGAGAGTTTGATCCTGGCTCAGGATGAACGCTGGCGGCGTGCCTAACACATGCAAGTCGAACGAAGCTCTTACGACGGATCTCTTCGGAGTGAAGATGTTTGAGACTTAGTG
>JALERT010000134.1 GCA_022764445.1 Lachnospiraceae bacterium
AGCCTTAGTCTTTCTATGTACAATGATGATACTTCTTATAAAGTATCACCATGCAATTCAATAAGCAGTATGCTGTATGATTACTATGCTACAAAAGAAATTCTGTCACGCATACACCAGAAATCAGCAGACCTTAGAAGAATAACAACGACTGCACTTGAAAGAACATATAAAAAATATGATTTGCAAAAGAAACAGTTAAAAGATACTGAAAAGCGGGATAAATTTAAAGTATACGGTGAACTACTGACGACATATGGATATGAACTTAAAGGTGGTGAAAAAAAACTTACCTGTGACAACTACTATACAAATGAACCTGTCACAATTCCACTTGACGAAACGAAAAGTGCCATGGAAAATGCAAAACACTACTTTGACAAATATGGAAAGCTTAAAAGAACATTTGAAGCATTAACAGTACAGATTGCAGAGACTGAAGAGGAAATAGAGCAGCTTGAATCTATAAGCAATGCACTTGACATAGCAAGACATGAAGAAGATTTAGCAGCCATTAAAAAAGAACTTGTAGAATACGGATATATTAAGCATCATGGTGAGCGTGGCAAGGGAAATAAAAAAACAGCGAAAAGTAAACCCCTTCACTATATATCTTCTGACGGCTTCGACATATATGTAGGTAAAAACAATTACCAGAATGATGAACTTACTTTTAAATTTGCTTCCGGCAATGACTGGTGGTTTCATGCAAAATCAAGTGCAGGCTCTCATGTAATCGTAAAAACTGAAGGAAAAGAACTTCCTGACAGGACTTTTGAAGAAGCGGCAAGACTTGCTGCATTTTATTCAAAGGCAAGGAATCAGGGTAAAGCAGAAATAGATTACATCCAAAAAAAACATGTTAAAAAACCTAACGGAAGCAAACCTGGGTTTGTTGTTTATTATACAAATTATTCAATGACTATAGATACCGATATAAGTTCTTTAAAGGAGGTTACAGAATGATACGGTCAGACAATCACATTCACTCATATTATTCAACTGACAGCGAAGCTTCTATGACAGATATAATTGAAGAAGCACGTCACATGGGATTTGAATCCATATGTTTTACGGATCATATGGATTACAACTTTCCATCTGTTACAGAAATCCCTGATTTTGTATTTGATATGAATAAATATACCAGTGAAATATCACTTCTCGATATAGAAAATCCAGATATAAATATACGAAAAGGGGTTGAACTTGGTCTTAAGGAAGATGTTGTCAAAAAATGTCTTGAGCTTACCAAAAATTATTCTCTTGATTTTGTAATTGGTTCAACACATCTTGTCGATAACATTGATCCTTATGATGATGAATACTGGGTCGATAAAACAGAAAGAAAAGCCATTACCAGATATTATGAAACAACACTTAATAATCTCTCACTTGGTATCGACTTTGATGTATATGGCCACATAGATTACATAATACGCTATACACCAAAAATGAAGATTCTCCGTTCTAAAGGATTAAACGATGAAGAATACTCTACAGAATGTCTTATGCCATATCTTGATATTATAGAAGAAATTCTTAAAAAGATAATAAGCCTTGGAAAAGGAATTGAGGTAAATACTGCAGGTCTTAAATACGGTCTTTGCCATCCTAACCCTAATGAAAAAATACTTAAGCTTTATCATGAGCTTGGCGGTGAGATAATTACAATTGGCTCTGATGCACATGAACCAAAGCATATCGGATATGAATTTGATGTAATTCCTGATATGTTAAAAGCCTGTGGCTTCAAATACTATACCGAATTTAAAAACCGCAAGCCTGTTATGATAACACTTGATTAATTATTTTATCTTTAAATTAACATATTCATCTGAAAATTCCCGAAGTGTGTTAACAATATAATTAATTTTTTCAAATACAATATCCATATCATCCATTGTATTATCTGTACCCAGAGTTATCCTTAGGGAACCTTTTGCAAAATCCTCAGGAACACCTATAGCTTTTAAAACATATGAAGATTCTTTTGAACCGGCTGTACATGCTGAACCTGCTGATGCGCATATTCCCTCCATATCAAGCATTATAAGAAGAGACTCTCCCTCGATGTATTTAAAACTTATATTTAAGTTACCGGGAAGTCTTTCTGTCCTGCTGCCATTAAGTCTTACATATGGAATCTCACTCGTTATGCGGTAATAAAGATATTCTCTCATATTCCTTAAATAAATAATATCTTTATTCATTGACTTTACAGCCAATTCTACAGCTTTTCCCATACCAACTATACCGGCAACATTTTCTGTACCGGCTCTTTTACCGGACTCCTGACCTCCACCATACATAAAGTTTGCGATATCTATACCATCACGTATATAAAGGAATCCAACTCCCTTAGGTCCTCCAAACTTATGACTGCTTGCACTCATCATATCTATTTTCATATCATTTACATTGATTGGCACATGCATATATGCCTGAACGGCATCTGTATGAAAGTAAATATTATGTTCTGCCGCAATCTCCCCAATCTCCCTTATTGGTTCGATTGTACCTATCTCGTTATTGGCAAACATTATACTAATCAATATGGTATCAGTTCGTATTGATTTTTTTAACTGTTCAGGAGAAATCATACCTGAATCATCAACTTCAAGATAGGTAACTTCATATCCATGCTTTTCAAGAAATTCACACGTATTAAGAATAGCATGATGTTCTATAGATGAGGTAATTATATGTTTTCCTTTGTCTTTCATCGATTCGGCTATGCCCCGGACTGCCCAGTTATCAGACTCTGTTCCTCCACTTGTAAAATATATCTCATCAGCTGATGCTCCAATACTTTCAGCAATTACATTCCTTACTTTTTGAAGTTTTTCTTTATTTTCCGATGCAAATTCGTATATTCCTGAAGGATTACCAAATTTTTCATTAAAGTATGGCATCATCTCTTCAATAACCTCAGGATGAACCGGTGTTGTAGCAGCATGGTCAAGATAAATCATCTAATCCCCCATTTCAAATAAAGCTGACTTTAAAAAATTAACTTTATTATTATCATATGCAGATGCACTAATAATGTCACCGTTGTAAGAAGGGGGGACCCATCGCAGATGGGGAGATTCCTTGTTACCGTTGTAAGAAGGGGGGACCCGCCTTAGCGGGGAGATTCCTTATGAATAATACATGCATTATCAGACATATATTGTAATAAGAGGATTACGTAAATAACTTATAATTAAAGTAATCCATTTATTAAATGCGATATGGGATGGAGATTATCATGAAATTCTGGCAAAGTAAACTTATAAAAGGAACTCTTATTCTTACCATAGCAGGTATCATCAGCAGACTTATAGGCTTTGCATACAAAATATATCTTGCCGACATATTAGGTTCAAGGTTTCTTGGATTGTATCAGCTTATTTTTCCTGTATATGGTATATGTTTCACAATATATGGAGCAGGAATACAGACAGCTATATCACAGCTTATAGCCTCATCCGATGTCAGTGAAGCATCAGCAAAACATAAAAAAGTATACTCACCTTACAAGATTCTTTTAACAGGATGCTTAATTTCGTTATCTGCTGCTATTTTGCTATCACTAACTGTCTTTACATTTTCCGACTTTATTGCTGCAAAACTTCTCCTTGAAAAGGAATGTGCATCATACATAAGGATACTTGCTTTCCTTTTTCCTTTTTGCAGTATTTCAGCATGCATCTGCGGATATTACTATGGAATACAAAATGCAAAAATTCCGGCAAGTGCACAAATTATCGAACAGATATCACGTGTTGCATTTGTCATGGGAATATGCTTTGCATTATCTTTTAATAATAAAACATCCCCTGAATTAAACTGCGTGATTGCTACAGCCGGTATGACAGCCGGAGAATTTGCAGGCTGCTTATTTAATATACTTGCTTTTTCAAAAAATCGTCATAAGAATTTAAAAAAAGCATCCTCACAAAAATACAGCAAATCTTCTGTTATGGGTGCACTGCTTTCACTTTCAATAATGCTTACCTCAACAAAACTTATCATATCAATATTACACAGTGTTGAATCAATATTTATCCCGGCTGCACTTCGCAAGTATGGACTTAGCAGTTCCGATGCTCTCAGTATATATGGTATCCTTTCTGGTATGGCTGTTCCATTTATCCTTTTTCCATCTGCCATAACAACCTCATTTGCCGTAATGCTTCTTCCATCTATAGCTAAAGCACAGGCAGATGAAGATTTCAATAAGATAAAAACATCTGTAACTCTCACTGCCAAATACAGTCTTATAATAGGCTGGCTTTTTACATGCCTGTTTCTGATATATGGAAAGCGAATGGGAGCTGTTTTCTTTAACTGTGAAACTGCAGGATCTTATATAACAATACTTGCATGGCTATGTCCTTTCCTCTATCTTTCCACGACATTTACAAGTATAATCAACGGACTTGGCCATACACAGTTTACATTTATCACAACAGTCATAAGCCTTGCGGTTAAGATCTACTTTCTTATCGCCCTCGTTCCCGTATACGGAATAACGGCTTATCTTATTGGAACTCTCATAAGTCAGATACTTTTAACATTTATGTCTGCATTTCACCTAAAAAAATATATCGTCATGGACAGTGTACGCTGGATACTCCTGCCATGCCTTTTCCTCTGCATAATAGGAATTTCTTCACGTAGCCTGTATATGACGATATATAATAGTTTTTCAGGTATGCCCGAGATGATAATTCTCGGAATAATATCAGCTCTAATAACAGCTTTATATGCTTTTCTTCTTTTAATAAGCAAATGCATAGATTTAAAAGAAATTGGATAAAACTTTTCTTTAATTATATCAACACTTAATCATTTTCTTCATTATCAGTTTATATTGTGTAGTACCATGCCTCATCCTGATCTAAATCAAAATGTACAATTGGTTCTTTTTTACCATATTTGTATGAAATGAGTTCATTTTTCTTCGGATTTTTCAACAGTACCACCAATAACATCATTATCATCATAATAAGTCAACCTTACATTATATCCATCTTTACTATCTGCTGTGTAAAATCCATCATGTGAATCTTCGTTTTCAGTATAACCACTCTCCTTGCACTGTTCTACATATTGATTAAAATCATCGATCGTGAGTCCGTATGCATCAAACGTAAATCCCATATCATCGTCTTCGTTGGAAGTTATATGTTTTGCATCTGGTTTAGGAATTTTCTTACCTAGCTCACCCTTAGGCCATTCATCAACAGGTTCTGTCTCCGACTCATATGAATATGACTTATTTGAACAATCATAGTACATCGTATTGATTTTTCCGTCATCAATATATTTTATAGTAACGATATCAGGCTCTAACAATTTAAAATGCTCCATATCTTTCATACAATAATATCCTTCAAAACTATAACAATTAATTTTGTTAATGGTTTCTCCCGGTTCTACAATTTTTTCCGTTTCAGCAAACATAGAAATATCCATTTTCTTTAATTCTTTCGCATCATCAGCAGACACTTCAAACTCTTTTATTGCTTTGTTATATATTTCATTCTTTTGTTTATCAGTTACATCTGATTTTACTTTATAATCTACCTTAAAGTCCGTTAATGTATACTTTGAATTATTTGTTAATGACATCATCACATAACGCTCACCATCCGAAACCTCCGATTTCACATCATATATTAATTTATCAATTGTAATTTTCTCTTTTGATTCATTTTTTGTTTCATTATTCTTGTTCTTTGTGGTATTCCCTTTCCCACAACCAACTAATACACTCAAACATGACACCATCAAAACTACTCCTAATAAAATCTTTTTCTTCATAATGCATAACCTCCAACTTTAATCTAATTTTTCAATCATTTTTTATTTTTACATATAATCATACTATTTTAGACAAAAATAAATCCCCACCAAAATGGTGAGGATTTAACCTGATTATTCATCTTTTGATAGTTTTTTTAAATTGTGCTTTTCCAAAATATCATCAATCTCAAACAACTCATACTTTTTATTATTCACTGCCACAATAATGCATACATCACGTTTATCTTTTGAATACAAAGGATTCATTCCGTATAATTTCAAAGCTCTATTAATCTCATTAAGTTGAAAACGTCCGGCAATACAAAACCGAATAATTAAATCTCTATTTTTTGTATGCTTTTCCATATTCATGATTTTTTCACCATAAGATTCTGAAACACCAGCAATTGAATATATATCTTTCAAACACATTTTGTGATTTTTAAATGTTATATTTTTCTTAGCAATCACATCTTTCATATAGTATGAAAATGATTTCCTGTCATTAGCCATATACTCATTATTTTCTTTGTAATATTTATCTAAATCGTTTGGATTCATTTCCTTTAGAAGCTCATCCAATTCATTAGTTGATTTTTCTTTCATGTCAATCCCCCAAATAATCATTTAATACGGCAATCAGTTCATCATCTGAATATCTGTCCTCCGGATTAAGACTGATACATTTTTCAATTACATTCCATATATCTCCTGCGGCCTTTTCTTCTTTTGGAAGTTTTCCTGTAATCATTATATTCATAAGAATACCAATTGCATAAATATCGGTCTTTTCACTTGACGAAGAAAAACCATATCCAAACTGTTCCGGAGCTGCATAATACAATGTACCCAATAATCTTGTATCTTCTTTTTCCTCAGGTTTATACCATTTTGCCACATTAACATCCAATAAAAACACTTCCAAATCACTATTAACCATAACATTTGACGATTTGATATCTCTATGTATGATGGGATTATCCAGCGTATGAAGTTCTTTTACAATAGTACAAATATCTCTTGCAATCTTCACCGCCTTCAATTCGTTAATAGAACCATCTTCCAGAAGATCGCATAATGTAACTCCATCAATGTACTCTTCAATTATAACCAAATACCTGTTTCCCCTATGTTTACTGATTATTCTTGGCATATGTGCAATAGGATTCTCAATTAAATATTGATACACACTTTCATTGAATGTACTAAGAATCTTCTTAACATACTTTTCACCATTTTCATCTTCTATGAGGATAATATCTTCCCGGTCTTTAATGCACCCGATTTCTTCATAACTCATCACCTCAATAACATCTTCATCAGACATACCATTATATGGACTTTGCAGTGCAGATAAATGTTCCTCTTCTGACAGATAAACTTCACTGTCATCAATCTTATTTATGAATCCACACTCTGTACATTTCCACTGACCACAATCCTCTGTAAAGCCCGGCTGTTCATTCAACATAGATTTACATTCATCACAAATCCATGCAATATCAGTTTCTGTCTCAATACGTGGATTAATTAACATCTCTCCACATCCCCTGCAGTTCCAATATGGCAAATCATTACGATATCCTTTTTGAAGGGTAAGGTTCGCATCACAACGAGGGCAAAATTCATCCCCAAAGCTGGCAGCAAATTGTCTTTTATTTTTTCTAAAGAAAGAATCGAGTAATCCCATCCTTATTGCCTCCATAAATTAGGGGACTTGATAAATCAAGTTTCCTTTTTAGTCATTGTATATAGTATAATGGTGTTCGGGTTGGTTAAAACTTTTTCAGCATCTTATTTTACATATGTTCCGTAGTTGTTTCAATTATTTCAAAACTTATGATTTTTTTATATTCTTGCCCCACAATAAACTGCTCTTTATCCCTATCATTATCACTCTTTACAATAAACGATACAGGACTGTATTGATTAGTCTTACTATTTTCTTGCCTTAGAAACAAATGCAATATATATTCTTTCTTGTCTTGAAATATTACAAAATCTGCAACAATCATAGATAATGGTTTTGTTCTATATTGATAAAATTTTATGAAATGTCCATTCCTCAACATATTTGAAATTTCGTCAAAATGATCAAGCCTAATTTCTAGCTTATTATATTCTGCCTTATTATGTTTTTTCAAGTCACTTCTTTTTAACTGACCATTTTTTATTTTATTATACCCATTTATACCAAGATATTTCTTATTTTTTTTATAAACATGTTGTAATCCTAATAAATGGCAAAAATTTTCTTTGTAAAAAACTATCTCAATATCTATTTTGTTTTTCAACTGATATTTAAATATACGATTACACAATTCTATTTCATATATGTCAAGTAGCTCATTTAATTCTTTTGTCTTTTTATGCATACTATTCTCCTAAAAATAATGAGCTATGGTTTCATCCATAGCCCATTATCCGAATAGCAGATTGGTTTTCCTACCCCAATCAGGTCAACTTCTGTGTATATTTTAGTTCCTCACAGAAAAGGATGGCGTGGCTATTCATTACACACCAATATAATATTTCCATTACAAAATATTTTATTACTAACATTCTTTACAATGTAATAATAACACAAAAAACAGTATTTTGCAAACCCATACACAAAAATACAGATCTAGTGTAAAATTATGTATTATCATATGCTCCATCCTAAATCAAGTGACTAGTAGATCAAATAATAAATAACTGGCTACATTTTACAAAACGTCTTCTGATGAAATTTCATCAAGCTTATACGTCCAATGATAGACTACCGGATCAGCATTTACTTCATCAAAATATTTATAAATTCTGTCCTCAAGTTCCTGCTTTGTGTTAACCCGAATTCCCTTCAGCATCTGCTTTGTCATCTTGCTGAAAAAGCTTTCAATCAAATTTAGCCAGGAACCATGGGTTGGTGTAAATACAAATATGTAGCGTCCTTCTGGTTTTGTTGCAAGGTAGTTCTGAACCTCTTTGGACTTATGGGCTGAATGATTATCACATATGATTCTGATGACATCTCCGGTTGGATACATGTCATCAAATTTCTCAAGCAGTTTAATGAAATCAGAACTCTTGTGTGTGTTACTTACCACCGGAACTGCAAGACCAGTTAAAAGATCAATCCCTGCAAGGAGAGATAAGGTACCAAGACGTTTATATTCGTAATCTCTGTATATACAGCCGTTTCCGTCCTTTGGACGAAGATCTTCACTTGTTGTTGCTATAGCCTGAATACCTGGTTTTTCATCACAGGAAATGGTATGTACCATTGGCTGGTCGGTTGGAATGATAATGTTGCCTTCCTCATCAAACTGCATTGATACCTGTTTATATACCACTAGCACATCGTGCATCTTTGACTCGAAGTCAGGATCACGTCTTTCACAGTAATACTTGATTTTAAATGGCTTGATGTCGGAACGCTTCAGAATCTTCTGGATCATAGGTTTTGTAATCGTTTTTAATCGTGGGAACCCCGCTTCTTCAGCATGATTCTGAATGTGCTGATGCAGATTTTTCAGCGTCCAAAGTTCCTGTGAATAACCAAGATCTGCGGGACGCTGACAGGCAACATCAATAATCCAGGCAACAGCATCATCTGTAATTTCTACAGGTCTGCCTTTTCGTTGATCATCAAAAAGAGCACGCTGCACGCCTCCTTCTTTGAATTTGGAAAGACAAAGCTTAACTGTATTTATGTTGACATCCAGACGGGTTGCAATATTCCTATTAGATTCTCCTTGGGCTTTGTAAAGAAGCATCTTAGCCCGGTCAACTACCTGAGCCTGAATAGTTCTTGTACGGACAAGGGACTGGAGATATTCAACATCATCAGAGTTTAATTCAATTGCTTTTGCGTATGCCATACTGGTACCTCTTTCTTCTTGATAATACCAGTATAGCATAGAACTCACAATATAGCTAGTTATTTATTTTTTGTTGTACTAGT
>JALERT010000233.1 GCA_022764445.1 Lachnospiraceae bacterium
ATGTACCAATGCCTCAAGCGTTCCACCAAATCCGGTTATGGCAACATTACCGGGAATGCTGTATCCTGCTTCCGTAAGATAATGAAATGCAGATATAGCCATTGTATCATTTGCGCAGATGATTGCATCCGGAAAAGGAAGACTTGAGTTTATAAATGATTCGAGGACATCATAGGATGATTCCGCAAGAAAGTTTCCATATCCTATACGGCCTTCTTCTATAGGAATATCATACTCATTGAGAACTTCTTTATAAATTGCAAGGCGTTCCTCTGAAATAGGATTATTGCGTGGTCCGGCAAGAAAATTCAGGTGCCTGTAGCCATGTTCATCTATAAGGTGTTTTATAAGCTCTTTAAAAACAGTCTTAAATTCAAAGTTGATATTGATACAGCCGTCAAGCTGACAGTCTATCGAAATAACCGGAATGTTATGTGTCTTTGCATTTTCAATTATCGTGTTTCGTACAGATTGACTTTGTATAGTCTTACCTAATAAAATAATACCATCTAAAAGATTGTAATTAATAAGATGATAAATGTTGCTTTCGCCTAATTCATGCTTACCCTTTGAATCAACATTGAGAAGGGAACTGAATGAATTAAAGAAAAGCAGTTTATAATTATACTGAACGGAGAATGAAGTCATTGCTTTGTATAAATGGTCATTGTAATTTGGGTCTATATCTGCAGAACATACAGCAATAACTTTAAAATTATGATCTAACAATGATAATCCTCCTTTTTAATCAAGCGTGGCAGATAATAAATCAGAAAAGTAAAGATTTTTATTATTCGCTATACTAGTGTGCTGACACGCTGATATTTGGTAAAACAACGAGACAGTACACTAGTGTCTAGTACACTTTATTATAATAAAAAAAGCGTAGATTAACAATACCGAACATATGTGCTTGAAAATAGGCGCAGAAAATGTTATTCTTTCTGATAAAGAATGTGTTAGGAGATGTATTATATGAGCAGACATAAAGATGCAGTTAAGTATATAAAGATAAGGAAGGCTGCGGAGCATAACCTTAAAGAAATTGACATAGATATTCCACGTGACCAGTTTGTTGTACTTACGGGACTCAGCGGTTCGGGTAAATCATCGCTTGCCTTTGATACAATTTATGCTGAGGGACAGAGAAGGTATATGGAGTCTCTTTCTTCATATGCAAGACAGTTCCTTGGACTTATGGAGAAGCCAAATGTTGAGAGTATAGAAGGACTCCCGCCGGCTATATCGATTGATCAGAAGTCAACTAACCGTAATCCACGTTCTACTGTTGGAACAGTGACAGAGATATATGACTATTTCAGACTGCTTTATGCCAGAGTAGGAACACCTCATTGTCCTAAGTGTGGGAAGGAGATAAAAAAGCAGACCATTGATGAAATTGCTGATGAGATTTTATCACTTGAAGAGGGTACGAAGCTGCAGCTTCTTGCTCCTGTAGTAAGGGGACGCAAAGGCGAGCATGTAAAGGTGCTTCAGAGTGCAAGGAAGAGTGGATATGTAAGAGTTGTTATTGATGGTAATATATATGATCTGTCGGAAGAGATTAAACTTGAGAAAAATAAAAAGCATAATATAGAGATAATGGTAGACAGACTTATTGTGAGGGATGGAATAAGAAACCGTCTTGTAGATTCTATAGAAAATGCTGTTAGATTATCGGATGGTCTTCTTATAGTAGATATACCGGGCAGGGAGCAGATTAATTTCAGCCAGAGCTTTTCGTGTGCTGACTGTGGCATAAGTATAGATGAGATCGAACCTCGTACATTTTCATTTAATAATCCGTTTGGAGCATGTGAGACATGTCACGGTCTGGGATTTAAGATGGAGTTTTCTGAAGAACTCATAGTACCTGATACTTCAAGGAGTATTGCAGAAGGAGCAATTGCTGTCATGGGATGGCAGTCTGTACCTAATGGTACAAGTTATGCAAGGTGTCTTCTTGATGCGCTTGCCGAAGCATATGATTTTGATTTAAATACACCGTATAAGGATCTTCCCAAGGATATACGCCACATGCTCATGCATGGAACTGATGGAAGAGTAGTTCAGGTTCATTACCGTGGTCAGAAGGGAGAAGGTGTATATGATGTTGCCTTTGAAGGTGTAATAAAGAATGTGGAGAGAAGATACAGGGAGACTAACTCTGATACATCCAAAAAGGAGTATGAGGAGTTTATGAGGATAACTCCATGTACAAGCTGTGGAGGAAAGAGACTCAAACCGGCAGCTCTTGCTGTTACGGTAGGTGATAAAAATATATCAGAAGTTACAGAGCTTTCCATTGATGATCTTGTGGAGTTCCTTGAAGGTATAAAACTTACTGATATGCAGATGAAGATAGGAAATGTTATACTCAAAGAGATACGTGCAAGAGTCGGTTTCCTTCAGGAAGTTGGTCTTAATTATCTTTCATTATCAAGATTTACGGGAAGTCTGTCAGGTGGTGAGGCGCAGAGAATAAGACTTGCCACACAGATAGGTTCAGGACTTGTTGGTGTTGCGTATATACTTGATGAGCCGAGCATTGGTCTTCACCAGCGTGACAATGATAAACTTCTCGGTGCTCTTATGAAGTTGAAAGACTTAGGAAATACCCTTATAGTAGTTGAGCATGATGAAGATACAATGAGAGCCGCTGACTTTATCGTTGATATCGGACCGGGAGCAGGATCACATGGTGGTGAGGTGGTCGCAAAGGGAACGGCAGAAGAGATTATGAAGTGTAAGCAATCCATTACAGGAGATTATCTTAGCGGCCGTAAGTTCATACCGGTACCTGAGGTCAGAAAAGAACCTACGGGCTGGATTACAGTTAAAGGAGCAAGGGAAAATAACCTTAAGAATATAGATGTTTCATTTCCACTGGGTGTTATGACCTGTGTAACAGGTGTATCAGGGTCAGGTAAAAGTTCACTTGTCAATGAGATCTTATATAAAAATCTTGCTAAA
Organism: Lachnospiraceae bacterium; assembly: GCA_022764445.1. GTDB lineage: Bacteria > Bacillota > Clostridia > Lachnospirales > Lachnospiraceae > Butyribacter. The sequence goes on from JALERT010000233.1 coordinate 2,974, forward strand.
ACACTTAACCGCGCAAGATGCATACCGGGTGAAAGTGATGGTGTTACAGGCATGGAACAGCTTGACAAGGTTATCAATATAGACCAGTCACCTATAGGAAGGACACCGAGATCCAATCCGGCGACATATACAGGTGTATTTGATATGATACGTGATCTTTTTGCAGCTACAAAAGATTCAAAGCTTAAGGGATATAAAAAGGGCAGATTCAGCTTCAATGTAAAAGGTGGAAGATGTGAAGCATGTCATGGTGATGGCATAATTAAGATAGAGATGAACTTCCTTCCTGATGTCTATGTGCCATGTGAAGTGTGTGGTGGAAAAAGATACAATAGAGAAACACTTGAGGTTAAATATAAGGGAAAGAATATATATGATGTGCTTGATATGACAGTAGAGGAGGCTCTTAAATTTTTCGATGCCGTACCTTCGATTAAGAGAAAGCTTGAGACACTTAATGATGTTGGACTCTCATATGTTAAGCTTGGTCAGCCTTCAACCACCCTGTCAGGCGGTGAGGCGCAGCGTATCAAGCTTGCTACAGAGCTTAGTAAGAGAAGCACGGGAAAGACTATATATGTACTTGATGAACCGACGACAGGTCTTCACTTCGCGGATGTACACAGACTTGTTGAGATTCTTAGGAGACTGTCAGAAGGCGGCAACACAGTTATCGTTATCGAGCATAACCTTGATGTTATCAAGACTGCTGATTATATAATAGATATGGGACCTGAAGGCGGTGCCGGCGGAGGTACGGTCCTTACATGTGGTACGCCTGAAGAAGTTGCAGAAGTTAAAGAATCATATACAGGTTATTATATTAAGAAATGTCTGGAGAATAAGCATGAAGAAAAGAAATAACACATTTTATGCAATGCTTTCACGCATGAAGTATATAGAGAGATGGGCGCTTATGAGAAATTCCGAGAGAGAGAATATAAGTGAACATTCGCTAGAGGTTGCCATGATCGCACATGCACTGGCGATAATAGGCAACGTAAGACTCGGCAGAGATTATAATGCAGAGCATATAGCCATGCTTGGTATATATCATGACTGTACTGAGATTATTACCGGTGATATGCCGACTCCGGTAAAATATGATAATGAAGTTATAAAAGAGGCATATAAGCGTATAGAAGAAAATGCTGCTGATGAACTTATCAGCATGCTTCCAGAGGATTTACGGGAAGCATATATGCCTTATCTTAAAGCAGATGAAGACAAAGATGTAATGAAGCTTGTAAAAGCAGCAGATAAACTTTCTGCTCTTGTCAAATGTATTGAAGAAGAAAAAGTAGGCAACAGGGAATTTGTACTTGCCAGAAAAACTACGATGGATGATATAATAGCCTTGAATTGTGAAGAAGCCGATATATTTTGTAAAGAATTTCTTGGTGCATATGAGAAGACTCTTGATGAATTATGACAAGATGTGATATTCTATTGTTAGTTTTCACTTGAAAGTCAGGCACTTGATGTCATGCTATGTGATAATGAATAGATTACAGGTGTGAATAGTGTGTTCTACAGTATATTTAAATCGTGATTAATTATATGGCAGAATGGAGAGATGGCAGGGGTATGGAAGAAGAATTTGAGATATATGCAGGATTTGCAGAGGTATATGATGAATTCATGGATAATATTCCGTATGACGAGTGGCATTTGTACCTTCATGAGCTGCTAACAGAATATGGAGTTACATCAGGAATAGTTGCCGAGCTTGCATGTGGGACAGGAAGTATGACCTGCAGGCTTGCAGAAGATGGCTATGATATGATAGGAATTGACATTTCTGAGGATATGCTTGAAGTCGCACGTAATAAGTGTGATTCGGACGTTCTTCTTTTACAGCAGGATATGAGAGAGCTTGACCTTTACGGAACTGCTGCAGCCATGGTTTGTGTCTGTGACGGCATGAATTATATAACGGAAGGTGAAGAACTTAAAAAAGTTTTTAAAAATGTTAAGACATTTTTAGATTATGATGGTATATTTATATTTGATATGAAGACAGAACATTTCTATAAAGATGTTCTAGGAGAACGTGTTATAGCTGACAACCGGGAAAATGCAAGCATTATATGGGACAATAAATTTCACGAAGATACTCGTATTAATGAGTATCTTCTTACAATATACAATCTAGAAGATGAAGAAAATGACCTTTTCGCAAGATATGATGAGATGCATTATCAGAAAGCATACAGTATAGAAGAAGTCAGCAGTCTTATAGAAGAAGCGGGATTAAAGCTTTTAAATGTATATAATGCCTTTACAAAGGATGAACCTGACAAAGACAGTGAGAGGGTTTATTTTGTGGCAAAGAGAGAAAAGTCTGATTAAGCAATTTTTATGATAAGAATTATTGAAAATAAATAAGACAGTTACAGCGTGAACTGTAATATAAGACATAAAATGGTTACTGTACAAATGGGCTGTAATCGTTACTGTAACATCATAGGTGTGTACAGTAATATAAAATAAGTAAATAGAATAGAGGATGGAGAATTAAAATGGATAAAGATTATATAGTAAGAGCAACAGCAGCTAATCATCAGCTCAGGGCATTTGCTGTAAGCAGCCGCAATATCGTAGAAGAAGCAAGAAAAATTCACAATACAAGTCCTGTGGCGACAGCGGCACTGGGAAGACTTCTTACGGCAGGAAGCATGATGGGAAGCATGATGAAAGGTGAAAAGGACGTTTTAACACTCCAGATAGAATGTGGTGGTCCGATAGGCGGTATAACAGTTACAGCCGATTCTTCTGCCAATGTTAAGGGATATGTAAATAATCCTAATGTTATACTGCCACCTAATGCACAGGGCAAACTTGACGTTTCTTCGGCACTTGGTCCGGGATTCCTCAATGTAATTAAAGATATTGGAATGAGAGAGCCTTATAATGGTCAGACACATCTTGTATCAGGTGAAATTGCCGAGGATTTGACATATTATTATGCTACATCTGAACAAACACCTTCTTCTGTTGGTCTTGGTGTTCTTCTTGATAAGGAGAACTTTGTAAGACAGGCAGGCGGCTTTATCATACAGGTAATGCCTGACACAGAAGATGAGGTTATTGATAAGCTGGAAGCAAAATTAAATGAAGTTAAATCAGTTACTGATATGCTTGAAAAGGGAATGACACCTGAAGATATTCTTAGATATATTCTGGGAGATATGGACGTAGAGATACTTGAAACAATTCCTACGGAATACAAATGCAACTGCTCAAGAGAGAGGGTTTCAAGAGCCATAGCAAGTATAGGAAAAAAAGATTTACAGGAAATGATAGATGAGGGTAAGCCTATTGAAGTAAATTGTCAGTTTTGTGGTTCTCATTACAATTTTGATACAGAACAGCTTAAGGAACTTATAACATGTTAATCAAAATGAAATGGAGAGTTATATGGCAAAAAGGAGAAGGGCAAAATTATATTTTGCAATAGTATTTATCTGTACTTTATTTTTCTTAAGTGCATCCTATATGGACAAAGTAATATATGCGGCACTTACAGGTACTGTTAAGGTAGAAAGTAAACTCAATGTACGTACAGGTCCGGGGACTAACTACAGTAAACTTAAGCATAATGGAAAGGATGTAAAGTTACCCAATAAGAAAAAGGTAACTATAGTTTCTGAGAAAGATGATTGGTACTATATCAAATTTACATATGACAAAAGTACACTTAAGGGATATGTATTAAGTACTTATATTGTTGTGAATAAATCTACACCGACAGCAAAACCAACAGCAACAGTCAAGCCGACAGCAAAGCCGACAGCAAAACCAACGACAAAACCAACAGCGAAACCAACAGCGAAACCAACAGCAAAGCCAACGGCAAAACCAACGGCAAAACCAACAGCGAAACCAACAGCGAAACCAAAGCCATTGTCAGAAGCTGAATTTAAGAAGAAACTTCAGAAAGAAGGTTTTTCAGAGACTTATATCGAAC
>JALERT010000023.1 GCA_022764445.1 Lachnospiraceae bacterium
CTTTTCCATCAAACAGAGCAAATGTCCAATCCTCTTCCAGAACTTCTCTAGCCGGTTCCATCCAATAGTGACCTCTTGGTGCATAACTGGCGAAATTAAACTTGTTCGTAACATTTATCCCCCATTCAACTAACTGTTGCCGACATATCTCTGCCTTACCCCTGCCTTTATTCAACAGCACGTTTAAAACATCCTGTGATATATTTTCACACACATCTATACTTGCGGTTGAATCATTCTGTACATCATCATCAACACTTGGATTCGTATTCTTTTCAGTTACAACCTTTCTAATTGCATCATATCCAAGTATATCTAGCATTATCTTTATCTCTCTCAGATGCTTATCATATTTGAATTTAACACTTGGATCCAAATAGCTATCTATAGTTTCATTATTCTGTTCCTTGTAAAGCGGATATCCCTGCTCCTTAAAATCCATTATTAATGATGCTTCTAGGTAATCCAACTCACCTCCATTCCACCTATTGGCGGAATCACAGAAAAAAACAATTTCCTCAACAAAATCTTTGCTTGGGTCTTTTAGATGTTCTTTTATCCTTGATGTAATGGCTGTATCATCTTTTCTAATTCCAGCTTGTCCTATGTAAAATTTACCCTTTCCATATAGGATGTAGATGCTTTTTTTCTTTTTTATATCGTCATCATCTTTATATTTATCAAAATAGTCTTTCGATATTTTATAGCAATTTACATCTTCGCCCAGTTTAAACTGAATCAATCCATCACTGTCACCTTCAAAAAGACTCATTTCATAAACTTTGCTTATGGCTGTGTCCAATTTCACTTTATATGACCTCCTCTCGTACATTGAAAACAGCCTTTATCACATCGGTTAATTGCTGTTTTGTTTTATCCTCATCCTCTTCGAATATAAAAGGCATTCTTATGAAGTGGACATTAATATTTCCACTTGGGCTCTCGCTCACAGCCACAGGAAATTCTTCTTCTTTCTCTTCATATCTGTACATTGGATAAAGCAAATAAACATCTTCAATGTCTCGCTTTCTTGCATATTCAAGAACCTGGTATAAATCACCCTGCTTTGCTTCATTGCTGATGGTTTCCTTATAATCCGGGTTATCTTCAAACCTCGACATTTCCTTATACTTGGTATCCAAGACAAATACCTTATCATTATATTCTGCAAGAATATCATGACGCATTGTAAATGCTGCACCACTGGTTTCACCTTTATATATTATTTTTTCAACAAGACTCATTTTACTTTCCTGCAGATGGACTTTTCCGCCAACATCCTGTAACACTTCTTTTAAGAAACCTCCAATAAAGCCTTCAAACAAAAGATCCGTTGGGAAGAGAAAGCAAAAAGATTCATTTGTATCAATTGTATAATTTGACATTTTATTGAGTAGAAACATCTTACTCATGCTAATGATAATACCATAATGTCTATGCATCTTACTCAATCGAATGCCATTACAGTCATTAGGTGTACACCGAACATCGGCAACCTCGTTCAGTCTGGTTAAAATCGTCCGTATGGCTTTCTGATTCTTTTTTGACGTAATGTTCATCAATTGCTTACAAGTATATTTTATAATTCGGTTTATAGCATTATCAAACTCAAAGTTCGAATATGTACATCTGAATTTATCAGCTTGCCCATTAGGAATTTTTGAAACCAAATAATCCTTAAGGTCAAATTTTCCTTTTATACTTGTGCAGTCTTCCGTTTCTTCCACATACTGATAATAAAGACCACGCTCTAATGCACTACGCACATAACCAATATATAATGTTATAAAGAGTTCCTTCAAATCTTCAGAATCATTCAGTTCACTGGAAATATTGATAAACGGATATTCCAATTTATTACAATATTCAACCCACTTGACGAGATTAAAAAGCATATGCTTCTGAGTTAAATCATCTGTATCATGGTCATCCTTCTCAGTACTGAACACTCTCGGGTATATATTTAATTGCTCTCCCTTAAAGACTATCGTACCAATATACTTTTTTGTCCTTATGCCCCCTGAACCAATAAAATCAAGGAATTGCTGATGGCTTGTAACTTCTCCATCCTCATAAAAGACAGATCTCTGCTCCCAGTTCTGTTGTAAGA
>JALERT010000028.1 GCA_022764445.1 Lachnospiraceae bacterium
TTGAATAATTAGAAAAAAAGTGATATAGTTATTTGGTATGAAAAGCAACTTTGGAAGGGTGTAGTAATATATGGTAAATGAGAAGAAAATACGTATCATGACAGATATTGCCCGGGATGAACAGAAGGTAGGAAATGACACTGTAAAAAAGGGAACGTTTTATAAAAAAGACTATATTGCTTTTCACACTATGCGAATAGTATGGAGTTTTTCTTTAGCATATGTGCTTCTTTGTTTTTTGATTTTTTTATATAAGATAGAAAAAATTCTTCTGAACTTCGTTGGAATTGATTATATAAAGATAGGTGTAATTCTTTTGTTGACATATTTTGTCATGATATTTTTTTGCATCTTTTTTTCAAGGTTATATTACACGCAGAAATATAAAAAAGACAGTGAAATAATTAAGAAATATTTATCTAATCTCGAGTATTTAAAAGAATTTTATGAGAATAATAGAAAGGAGACGATGGATGACACAACTGTTGATTCTTAAGGAACATATTCAAAAGTTTTATCAAAAATATGCACTTATTATAAATCCACTCTTTCGTTTCCTTGCAGGATGTATTATTTTTTACGCAGCCAATAAAATCGTAGGTTACAATCCTGTACTTGGTCATAATTATGTAATAGCAATTTTATCGGTAATTACGGTTGTTTTCCCACCACAGATATTTTTATTTGTTGCCGCAGTATATGTTGTACTCCACATACTGTATGTATCGAAATATCTGGCACTTGTCACAGGTGTTGTATTTACAATCCTATATCTTATCTATATAAGATTTTTGCCCAAACATGGTTATGTTATAATATCTATGCCTGTACTGTATGCACTTAATATTCCTTATGCACTGCCAATACTTATGGGAATCATATCGACACCGGTTGCAATTATACCTGTAGGTATAGGTGTGGTAGTTTATTATATGCTGCAGACAATAGTATCAGTTGTAAGTACATCTACGGATGATGTTATTAATCTGTATCATGTTGTTTTACAACAGTTATCTTCCAATACGCAGATGTATTCGACAATAATAATTTTTTCAGTAGTTCTTATAGTAGTTTATTCTATTAGAAACAGAGAGATAGATTTCTCTTTCGAGTTTTCTATATTGGCAGGTTCAATCCTCAATATGATTCTTATGTTTATATCTAATTTTTTATTGGACATAAATACCAATATAATTCATATGGTAACAGGTGTTATTATATCAGCAGTAATTGTCTGTATAATTCAATTTTTCAGATTATCATTAAATTATGCCGGTGTGGAAAATATTCAGTTTGAGGATGAAGAATATTATTATTATGTAAGGGCTGTACCTAAGACAAATATTGCAGCCGAAAGTAAGAAGATTAAGCGCTTTAATGCACATCATTTTTCAGAAAAGGTTAGTTACTTAGAAGGAGAAAGTGTTAAGAAATTTCATAATGCTTTTTCCTTGAAAAAATAGGATGATTAAGTGCATGATCTTGATCATGATTTTGATTTTAAGGTTTCAATAGACAAAGATGATTTGGATGATGAAATAAAGTAGAACATTAAAGTGACCAGGAGGAAAAATGGAGACAATTATTTCAAAAATAAAAGATTATGCTTACTATTTGTCTCTTCCCAAAGTGACATTGACTGATCTGTTAGAGATATTTATTATTGCATTTGTTATTTATCATACAATACTTTGGGTTAAGAATACACGGGCATGGACTTTGGTAAAGGGAATTCTTGTATTATTTTTATGTTATCTCATTGCATATATACTTGATATGAGTGTTATCCTGTGGATATTTAATAAAACGCTTGCTATAGGAATAACTGCACTGCTTATAGTTTTCCAGCCTGAGCTTCGTAAGGCTTTGGAGGAAATCGGTAAGAAAAATATAGTAAAGTCTATTATTCCATTTGATGATCAGAAAGATAAGAATAAGAGATTCAGTGATAAGTCAATAAATGAAATAGTAAAAGCAACTGTTGAACTGGCAAAAGCTAAGACAGGTGCATTGATTATAATGGAGAAAGATATAATTTTATCTGAATATGAAAGAACAGGTATTAATTTAGATTCTGCCATAAGCAGTCAGCTCCTTATAAATATTTTTGAACATAATACACCTTTACATGATGGTGCCGTCATAATAAGAGGTGATAGAATAGTAGCAGCTACATGTTACCTTCCACTTTCTGATAACCTCGGACTTTCAAAAGAGCTGGGTACAAGGCACAGAGCAGGAGTAGGTATAAGCGAGGTAAGTGACAGTCTTACAATAATCGTATCAGAAGAAACAGGTAAGATATCTGTAGCAATAGGTGGAAAGCTTCTCAGAAATATAGATGGAGATCTGCTAAAAAAGAAATTAATGGAAATGCAGGGAAATGTTGATGATGACAAGAAAAAGAAAAGATTTAATTTTACATTACATCTGAAGAAAGATAGTGAAAATAAATAAATATTGTTATAACAATATTTAAAACATCAAACACTGATATAGAAAGTGAGGGATGCAGATGAAAGGCAGTGAAGAAAACAAAGAAAGAAAGGAAGCATTTAAAAATGCTGTTTTAAATAATATAGGGATAAAGCTTATTTCAGTTCTTATTGCCTTAATTATATGGATGACAATAATTAATATTGATGATCCATATAAAACAAGAACCTTTAGCGTAACGGTCCAGACAATAAATGAGGATGCATTAAAGTCGGTTAATAAAGTATATGAGGTTATAGAGGGTAGAACTGCCAACGTTAAAGTTAAAGGTAAAAAGAGTGTAGTCGATAAGCTCAGTGTTGATGATATAATTGCAACAGCTGACTTATCAGATCTTTCATCTGTTAATGCTGTTGTAATAGTACCGGCTCTCAAAAAACATATATCTTCTGATGTTATACTTGAGTGTAATCAGGTACTAAAAGTTTCTCTGGAAAATATGGCATCAAAGCAGGTAAAAGTAACTGTTGAGACTATGGGAATACCGGAAGATGGTTATACAATAGGCGAGTGTATAGCAAAGCCGAATATGATTGAAGTTACAGGCGGAAAATCTGCTATAGAACAGATAGATTCAGTAAAAGTAGTTTTAAATGTAAATGGAATTTCAGAAGATTTTACCAGAAAATTAACTCCTGCTGCTTATGATAAGAATGGGAATGAAGTTAAATCAAGTACGTTATCGTACAGTTATAAAAAAGTGAAAGTTGTGGCACAAGTTTTGAAGGACAAAAAAATTCCAGTTAAAATTGATGTAAAAGGGGAACCGGCTCCTGGATACGAATATGTTGGAACAAGTTGCCTGCCAGAGGAAATAAAAGTTGCAGGAACAAGTAAAGCATTGGCTGAAATATCAGAAGTTGTTATACCGGTTGATATAACAGGAATGACAAGTTCATCACCAAAACTTGAACAAAATGTTCTTGTGTCAGATTATATTAGTGATAATGTAACCGTCCTTGATGATTATTCAACCATTTCTATAAAGATTACGATAGAACCTCATGAAGTTAAAGCATTAAAATTAAGGTTGTCAGATATTCATTTTCTGTTATTGGAAGATGGGTATAAGGCAGAGATTATAAGTGAGAACAGTTTTGTAGATATTGTTGTATCGGGCAATAGTTCTTCAATTAATAATTTTGATATGAAAGATATCAGTGCTTCGATAAATTGTTCAGGACTTAAAGAGGGCGTTTATGAACTTCCTTTAGAAGTAAAATTAGGTGAACATCTTAAACTGGAAAAATCAGAAAAGATAAAAGTGAAAATAACAAAGAATAATAATTGGGAGACAAATCAGCCTGAAGAGACAAAGGCGCCTGATGCAACCAATAGTCCCAATAAGAAACCTGTCGAAACGCAACAGCCTGAGACGGGTAAGGATGATGAAAAAGATTAATAAAAGATAATAAAAGATAAAATAAAATGCAGTCTTTTCAAAAATGAATAAGGCTGCATTTTATTTTTCAAATTACATTATATAAAACTTTATTTTTTCTTAGAACGGAAACGGAGAGTAGAATCAAGTATTTTCTTACGTATACGAAGGTTTTCCGGTGTTATTTCAAGAAGTTCATCCGTATCGATAAATTCAAGTGCTTCTTCAAGGCTGAGTACCTTTGGTGGAATAAGTTTGAGAGCATCATCAGCAGAAGATGAACGTGTATTGGTTAAGTGTTTTGTTTTGCATACATTAACCTCTATATCTTCTGTTTTACCATTCTGACCGATTACCATTCCTGCATAAACTTTTTGTCCGGGACCAACAAATAAAGTACCACGCTCCTGTGCACTGAATAAACCATATGCTACAGTCTCACCTGATTCAAAAGCGATAAGAGATCCCTGTTTACGATAAGAGATATCACCCTTGTATGGTCCGTATTCTTCAAATACAGTATTCATTATTCCGTTACCTTTTGTTGATGTCATAAATTCACCACGATATCCTATAAGTCCACGTGATGGAATAACGAATTCAAGACGAGTAAATCCGCCGCCGATTGAACCCATTCCCTGAAGTTCACCTTTACGGTTGCTGAGTTTTTCTATAACATTTCCTGCAAATTCATCAGGAACATCAATAAATGCACGTTCCATAGGTTCTAATTTATTGCCTCGTTCATCTGTTTTATAAAGAACTTCTGCCTTGCTGACAGCAAATTCATATCCTTCACGACGCATATTTTCTATAAGAACAGATAAATGAAGTTCACCACGTCCTGATACCTTAAAGCAGTCAGTATTTTCTGTCTCTTCAACACGAAGGCTTACATCAGAATTTAATTCGCTGAATAATCTGTCACGAAGATGGCGTGATGTAACGAATTTACCTTCCTGTCCGGCAAGAGGGCTGTCATTTACCATAAAATGCATGGCAATAGTTGGTTCAGAAATCTTCTGGAATGGTATTGCAACAGGATTTTCAGGAGAACAGATGGTATCACCGATATGAATATTAGAAATACCTGATATTGCAACGATAGAACCAATTCCTGCTTCTTTTACTTCTACTTTTTCAAGACCGTCAAATTCATATAATTTACTGATTTTAACACGTTCTTTCTTTGATTCATCATGATGATTTACAATTACAACATCCTGATTTACCTTAACAGAGCCGTTGTCAACTTTACCGATACCGATACGGCCTACATATTCGCTGTAATCAATTGTACTGATAAGAACCTGTGTACCTGCATCAGGATCTCCTTCTGGAGCAGGAATATAATCAAGTATAGTATCAAAAAGTGGAACCATATCCGTACCAGGTTCGTCAGCGCTGTATGATGCAATTCCCTGCTTTGCTGATGCAAATATGAAAGGACAGTCAAGCTGTTCTTCGCTGGCATCAAGATCAATGAAAAGCTCAAGAACTTCATCCACTACCTCGTTAGGTCTTGCTTCTGGACGGTCAATCTTGTTGATACATACAATAACAGGAAGTTCAAGCTCTAGTGCTTTTTTAAGAACGAACTTTGTCTGTGGCATGGCTCCCTCAAATGCGTCTACTACGAGTACGACACCGTTAACCATCTTAAGTACACGTTCAACCTCACCACCAAAATCAGCATGACCAGGTGTATCAATAATATTAATCTTGGTATCTTTGTACTGTATTGCAGTATTTTTAGAAAGAATTGTGATACCACGCTCTCTTTCAATATCTCCGGAATCCATGACTCTTTCTGCGACTTCCTGATTAGAACGGAATACGCCGCTTTGCTTTAATAATTCATCAACCAATGTCGTCTTACCATGGTCTACATGGGCAATAATTGCGATGTTTCTGATGTTTTCCTGTTTGATTTTCATTTTATCCTCCATTCTTTATATGTGTTTATATTGTGTGAAAAAATCACATTATTATAAAAAATTAATAACCTTATGACAAATATGTGAAACAAGATATAAGTATAACGATATTTATGGAATTATACAAGTAAAAATTAATGTTTTTAGGTGTGAACTGTTAATTATGATAAGGATGATATGTACTATCATGATAGTTTTTAAAATGTAATATTGAAAAATTATGGGTGTCGAAGCGTGTCCTGCATAAATATGGATAATTTGTAAATAATAGTTCTAAATCAAAAAAACACCACGTATATATTAACTAAACAAAATACCATAAGAGCAACAGGCTCTAAGAAAAAGGGAGGATATGGAATATGTTGGATAAAGTATTCACAAATAACCAGGTAACAATAGCAGGCGAGGTAGTTAGCGATTTTGAATTTAGTCATGAAGTATATGGTGAGAATTTTTATATTGTTAATATCGCAGTGTGCAGATTAAGCAATTCATATGATGTTATACCGGTCATGGTTTCAGAACGTCTTATGGATGTAAAGGCTGATTATAAAGGATGTATATTGCAGGCAAGCGGTCAGTTCAGGTCATATAACCGTCATGAAGAATTAAAAAACAGGCTGGTTCTGTCAGTATTTGCAAGAGAGGTAGAGCTTGTGACACCGGAAGATGAAGGACAGAATCCTAATCATATATTCCTAGACGGATATGTATGTAAGAAACCTGTATACAGGAAAACGCCACTTGGAAGGGAGATAGCAGATGTACTTCTTGCAGTAAATCGGCCATATGGAAAATCTGACTATATTCCATGTATATGCTGGGGAAGAAATGCGAGATTTGCAGATCAGTTTGAGGTGGGTTCACATATTCAGTTGTGGGGAAGAATCCAGAGCAGAGAGTATCAGAAAAAGATATCAGAGGAGGAATATGAAAAGAGAGTCGCTTATGAGGTATCAGTAAGCAAACTTGAGTATATCCCAGAGGAGCAGTAGGTTATAGTGTGAACTGATATAGTGTGAACTGTAATACCATTAAAAAGTAGTAGATTTTTGTAAATATATGTGATAAAATGGCTAGAGTTGACGATAGCGTTATATCGTTGTCTAGCCATTTTCTATAAAGATGTGCGAAAATGTGCGGAAATGAGGTAAAAATGAAAAAAAGAGTTGTTCAGGTATATTATGGCTCAGGTAAGGGGAAAACCTCTGCAGCAGTGGGACAGTGTATAAGAGCAGCAAGCCTTGGAGAGTCTGCTATAATTATCCAGTTCCTTAAAGGTAAGGATGCTGAAGAGTTTAACTTTCTTGAAAAGCTTGAACCTGATATTAAATTATTCCGTTTTGAGAAGGCAATGCAGTCATACGATTCACTTCTTGATTCACAGAAAAAAGAGGAAAGACAGAATATTCTTAATGGAGTAAATTTTGCCAGAAAAGTCATTGATACAGGCGAGTGTGATGTACTTGTGCTGGATGAGATTCTTGGTCTGCTCGATTTAGATATAATTAAAATAGAAGATATTATTCATCTTATAGAGCTTAGAGATGACTACAGCAGGCTTGTTCTGACGGGAAGAAATCTTCCTAAGGAACTTGTTCCATACGCTGACGTAATATCGAAGATTGATTTAGAGAAAGATTTAACAAAATAAATACATATGATTAGGAGGAGATAGTAATGTCTATTTTTACAGGTGCAGGAGTTGCGTTGATAACACCTATGAATGAAGATGGTTCTATTAATTATGATGAAATGGAGCGTATCGTTAATGATCAGATTGAACATGGAACTGATGCAATCATAGTATGTGGTACTACAGGAGAAGCATCTACCATGACTCATGAGGAACATATTGAAACTATAAAAGCATGTGTTGGAATGGTAAAGAAGCGTGTACCCGTAATTGCAGGTACAGGATCTAACTGCACTGAAACAGCAATTTATTTATCTAAAGAGGCACAGAATGCAGGTGTCGATGGAATACTTGTAGTATCTCCTTATTATAATAAAGCTACACAGAATGGATTAAAGAAGCACTTTACTGCAATTGCAGAAAAAGTAGATGTTCCTATGATTCTTTACAATATTCAGGGTCGTACAGGAGTCAATATCAAACCTAAGACTCTTGCAGAACTTGCAAAAGAAGTTGATAATATCGTAGCAGTAAAGGAAGCATCAGGTGATCTTTCACAGGTTGCCGAGATTCTTGCAGAGTCAGAAGGACGTCTTGATGTTTATTCAGGCAACGATGATCAGATAGTTCCTATAGTTGCACTTGGAGGAAAAGGTGTTATATCAGTTCTTTCACATGTTGTACCACAGGAAACACATGATATTGTCGCTAAGCTTATGGCTGGAGATGTAGAAGGAAGTGCTAAGCTTCAGCTTAAGTATTTAAAGCTTATCAAGGCACTTTTCAGTGAAGTAAATCCAATTCCTGTAAAGGCTGCCATGAACATGATGGGATATAATGTAGGTTCACTCAGAATGCCACTTTCAGAGATGGAAGATGCCAATAAAGAGGTATTAAGAAATGCAATGAAGGAAGTTGGCATTAAAGTAGTAAGATAGTTTATATAATACATGTCAATAAAGACAAAAGCAAATTGACTTAAGATGAGGTATCGGCATGTGCTGGTGCCTCATTCTAAAATAAATTGATTATAAAAAGCAGTATAT
>JALERT010000040.1 GCA_022764445.1 Lachnospiraceae bacterium
ATATATGGAAATAATGTTGGCGATTATTATCTGTTTATTAAAAATCAGGATAATAATCTTTTGTGCCAATCTTCTTTCCATTACGATAGTAAACCTTTGGAACTCTTTTTCCTATGTCACATACAAATTCATAATTGAATGAACCTGATAAATCTGCCATCTCTTCAATCGAGATGTAACCATCGCCGTCATGGCCTATAAGCGTTACCTTATCATTTTCATGTACATCTTTGATATCTGTGATATCAACCATGAACTGATCCATACATATTCTTCCTATAATTGGAGCACGCTGTCCATTGATCAGTATACAGCCTTTATTGGAAAGGGAACGTGGATATCCGTCGGCATATCCGACAGGTATAGTTGCAACTTTCGTTTCCCTTGTAGTTGTAAATGTTCCACCGTATCCTATTTCTACACCTTTTTCAAGAGTTTTTATAAATGATATATAAGATATTATTTCCATTGCCGGTGTCAGAGGAAGTCTTTTCTTATTTACTTCTTCAGATGGATACATACCATAAACTGATATGCCATCACGTACCATGTCAAGATTTACTTCTGGCATTTCTATTATTCCTGCACTATTTGATACATGTTTAACAGGTATCTTAATACCTGCATCTTCGATACGCTTTGTAAAGTCCATATAACGTTTAAACTGTTCTTTTGCTTTAGTCTTGTCTTTTTCGTCCATTCTTGCAAAATGTGTGAAGCATCCTGTTATTTCAATACCAGGGAGTTTTGATATCTTTATAATCGTTTCAAGGCTTTCGTCATCCTGTTTAAATCCGATACGGCTCATACCTGTATCAAGTTTTATATGAATTTGGGCTTTTTTCCCAAGTTTTACGGCTGTATCGGAAATTTCCTTTGCCATATCGTACTTAAATACAGCTGTAGTTATATCATAATTTATCATAGCTTCATACAGTGGAGCCGGTGTATATCCAAGTATAAGTATTGGTTTTGTAACACCTGCCTGACGAAGCTCTATGCCTTCTTCAAGTATGGCTACACCGTATGCGTCTGCTATATCATCAAGAGTTTCAGCTACTCTTACTGCACCATGTCCGTATGCATCAGCTTTAATTATTGCCATAAGTTTTGTGCCTTTTTTTGTAAGTGATTTGGCAGCCTTTACATTGTCGTGTATTGCATCAAGGTTAATATTTGCCTGAACTCTATAGTATTCTTTCATGATTTATCTCCTTCTTAACTTTTTGTATAGGATTACATAATAATATATCTGTAATCTGGCATGATACAATTACTGGCACATAGCCTGACAGCAAGTGTCCTCCTGCGTCTGTACAGTAATTAAAAATGCTCATTCTAATAAGGCATTACCTCAGGAAGTATATCAAGTATATCTGAAGCAAGCATTGAATAACGACTAAATTTCTCAGTATATACGTCTGCTGCAAGACCATGTATACATACTGCAAGTTTTGCTGCCTCAAATGGCTCTGCTCCCTGTGCCACAAGCCCTGAAATCATTCCTGCAAGTACATCTCCTGAGCCACCTGTTGAAAGTCCGTTATTGCCTGTTGTATTGATATAAACTGAATTACCATCTGAGATAACAGTTCTTGCATCTTTAAGAACTATTGTGCAGCCTTTTGACTGTTTTGATGTATATTTCATCATATTATTTTTTATATCATCAACAGATACATCTATTAGGCGACTCATTTCTTTCATATGAGGTGTGACTATGTAATTGGATGATAATGCATAAGGATAAAGCTTATCAGATGATTT
Organism: Lachnospiraceae bacterium; assembly: GCA_022764445.1. Classification (GTDB taxonomy): domain Bacteria; phylum Bacillota; class Clostridia; order Lachnospirales; family Lachnospiraceae; genus Butyribacter. Next base: position 1,768 of record JALERT010000040.1, read on the forward strand.
ACTTTTTTTATTTAATTCTGATAAAATATTAAGTCCGTCAGCATCGATAATTACCGGTTTGTCAGTTATATTCAGTACTTCCTTCATCAGTTTTTCTGAATAAGCATTTATCCCAATCCCCGGACCTATAACAATTACATCTGCCCAGTTAACAGCATCAGATATATTGTCTGATTCGTATGATGACGTTATTGCCTCGGGTAGTTTTGTTTTGATGATACCTAGATTATCATCAGAAGTCATAACTTTTACAAGACCACATCCCATACGGTATGCAGCCTTTGCCGTAAAATAACAAGCTCCACTCATACCGGGAGAGCCTGCTATTACAAGAACTCTGCCATAGCTTCCTTTGTTGGTTCTTGATTTTCTGGCAGGCAGGAGGTTTAAAATATCTTCTCTGCTATAAGTATATGCCCTGGGATTTACAGTTTGAACAGCTTTCTTTGGAAAGCCTATATCTGCAACTATTGTTTTTCCTGCGTTTAATGCCCCGGGATAGAGCACATTGCCAATCTTATTGGTGCCAAATGTTACAGTATAGTCAGCTTTTACCGCACATCCGAGTATTTCTCCTGTAGTCGCATTAATGCCTGACGGGATATCAACTGCTACAACTTCTGCAGAGAGATTATTAATCTTATTTATACATTCTGCATATTTTCCTTCCACATTACGTGACAAACCTATACCAAATATGGCATCGATTATTATATTATATTCATTGTCAAATAAATCGGTTACAAATTTTACATCTAGATTTTGTGCTATGTTAATCTGAATTTTTATTTCATCAGTTGCCTTTTCTATATTACCAAGAAGCATAACATATGAATCATATCCTGCTTCTTTTAAAAGTCTTGCAACTGCCACTCCGTCTCCACCATTATTACCGACACCACATACAGCTAGTATTTTACCGGCTTTATCGGGTGTACCAAAAGTATTTATTATGTGGTTATATACTGATAATGCTGCTTTTTCCATCAATACAGGAGATGGTATTCCAATCTCCCTAATACTTATATTATCAATTTTTTTTGCTTCATCAGACGAAGTAATATATTGCATTTAATCATCTCCTTCCACTATTACATAAGCCATAGCTAATTCATCCGTATCTGTAAGAGATATATGGATTTTTTTTATTCCAAGATTATCTGCTGTTTTTTTAGCATTATTGTAAAGTTTAACGTATGGAGCTCCACTTTCATTGCGAAGTACCTCGATATCATTAAGGTTAAACTTAGAAAAGCCGGTACCAAAAGCTTTTGATACAGCTTCTTTACCGGCAAAATTTGTGGCAGAACTATTCTTCCTTTTTTCTATAATCTTCTGTTCTTCTTCTGTAAAGCACATATCTGTGAATGATTTTTTATTACATGCCTTTACTACTCTGTCAATTTTAACTGTATCAATTCCTATTCCTACTATCCTGCTCATTATGTATCTCCAATTGTTGTAAGTTACTGATTATATGCATATCGTTTACAGTAAATATCAGGTTTAACTGTAGCTTTATTTTACTGCAGAATTTTCTTCAACATTACCCTTCCATACATTGTGGTCTTTATCAAATATTTCAACTACATCAGGACCAAGAAGATTATGCATATATTTATACAATTGAGTATTTCTCATCTCCATGTCCTGTTTTTCTAGTATTTTATTTTTTAATTCTTCACGAACATGATTAACCCAGCTTTCGAGTTCTTCAATTTTTTCTGTATTGTCTGTCAATTCTTTATAACATACACGCATACATGCGATTAGAAGTTTTTTGTTAGCAATCTGGATATCATTAGGCAGTTTTTCCTCAAGCATATGAGCTTCTTCAATCTTATCATTAAGATCATTCATGAGTTTTTTATTCATATCCTGTTTTTTTCTTTTAATTATGCTTGTTTCTTCATGACCATCTGTCATATTCTCAACAATATTTTCCATGATTGTCTTTTTTGCTTTTTCATATTCTTTTATATCATTAGTTGTCTGACCCTGCAATTTGATTAAATCGTTAAGTTTTTTTTCTAAAGCTTTAATCTCACTGTTTTTTCTATATTCGGGAAAAAGTTCATGCCACTTAGGATCAAGAACAAGTAATGGGATTTTTTTATTTTTAAGTGCCTGAATATACTCATAATCCATATCTGTATTGTTTTTATTTTTGCGAATACCAAGCATTGAAGTTCCCCCTATCGTTTAATTTGTATTCTCCTAATCTTTCTTGAACTTGTTTTTGCGTCTGAACAGTAACCCTATCTTTTAATTATATTGCCAGAATAATGATTAGTCAATTGCATACTTAGTAATTTTTTGTTATACTGTAACAGTTCAGCCATATAACTAACAAATAGGATTCGAGCTTGCTCGGTATACTATCTGTTAGTTATATGGTAGAATAGCCTTTCATTCACGTAATGAATAAAACAAAAGCTACAACGCAGCGACTGACAGCAGTCAATAATTATACTACTTTTTAAATATAACAACTGCTGGAAGGTTTTATGAATGTAGTGAATGGAAGGCTGAACTGTTACGATATAATTGTTACAGTTCATGCATAACAGATGTAACATAAAATGCTAAAATGAAAGGATGTATATGGTTTAATGATGTATTAAATTATATACAATTGGGGAATATTATATGAATATACAGGAAGCAAAAAATAAACTGGAAAAGTATAATCAGGGACATGTATTAAAGGATTTTGACACCCTAAGTGAAAGTGATAAGGAATCTCTGCTTAAGCAAATTGCTGAGACTGACTTTTCTGTGACTGACAGTATCATTAATAAAAAAGAAAATGCTAAGCGTGGTGTTATTAGTCCTATTAAGGCAATGACACTTAATGAGATTGAAGAAAACAAAGCTGAATATACGGAAATAGGGCTTGAAACAATTCGTGAGGGAAAAGTTGGTGCTGTTTTACTTGCCGGTGGTATGGGTACAAGACTTGGCTCTGACAATCCTAAGGGAATGAATGACATAGGAATTACAAAACCGGTTTATATTTTTCAGCGCATCATCCGTAACCTTTTAGATGTAGTTGATGAAGCAGGCGTATGGATTCATCTTTTTATTATGACAAGTGACAAAAATCATGAGGCTACTACTGCTTTCTTCAAGGAACAAAATTATTTTACTTATAATCCTGAGTATATTCACTTTTTTAAACAGGATATGGCTCCTGCCGCAACATTCGAGGGTAAGGTATATATGGAATCACCATCAAAGATAGCAACATCACCAAATGGCAATGGCGGCTGGTTCTCTTCAATGAAAAATTCCGGAATCGTAGATATAATCCACAAGGAAGGTATTGAATGGCTTAATGTATTTGCTGTTGACAATGTATTGCAAAGAATTGCTGATCCATGCTTTATCGGAGCAACTATCTCTAAAAAATGCAATGTTGGTTCTAAAGTTGTTCGTAAAACTAATCCTGATGAGAAAGTCGGTGTAATGTGTCTTGAAGATGGTAAACCATCTATAGTTGAGTATTACGAGCAGACAGAGGAAATACGCAATACAAAGGATGAAAATGGAGAACCTGCATATAACTTTGGTGTAATTCTTAATTACCTCTTTAATGAAAAAGATTTGGAGCATATATGCGATAATGAACTTCCTCTCCATATAGTAGAAAAAAAGATACCATATATGAATGAAGACGGGGAATTTATTAAGCCGGAAGAACCAAATGGATATAAATTTGAGACTCTTATACTTGATATGATTCATATGCTAGACACCTGTCTTCCATTTGAAGTTGTAAGGGATAAGGAATTTGCACCAATCAAAAATAAAACGGGTGTTGATTCTATAGACAGCGCACGTGAATTATTAAAAAAGAATGGCGTACAGTTATAAAATAAAATATAATGCCGCATCTTACAATTATAAGATACGGCATTATCTTTATAATAAGATTAAGGCATCGTAAGTCCTAATCTTAATGATTAACGAATTGCATAAGGAGTAATTCAACACCAATCTGATCACCTATCATACCCCTTTTAAAGCGATACTCTGTCTCTATGCACTTATCTAACATTTTCTTAAGAGAATCAGTATTAAACCTTTTAGCCTGACTCATATATTTACCGGCAGCGAATGGAGGTACACCGACTTTACTTGCAATTACCGATTTAGAAGCATTATTAAGAGACTTCACCTGTAATAATATATTAAAATGTCTTGTAAGAAGATAAAGTATTGACATAGGATTTTCACGAAGCTGTAAAAGATCATGATATAGCTGAATTGCCTGATTGGCATTACTATCGGCAACAGCGTCAATCATCTGGAATATACGGCCTGTAATCTGTACTGAGCATATCTCATCAATATCTTCTATGGTTATCTCTTCTCTCCCATAGGTATATGAAATAAGTTTATCAAGTTCATTTTTGATATTGCTCATTGAATTGTCAATATGCTGCAAAAGATATTCTGCCGTTTTTTCTTTGATAATTTTATTATTTTGTTTAAGAATCATTCCGACAAAACTTTTTGTATCATGTTCATTCATCTGATTCATTTCAACAGTTATACCATTTTTATTAACATACTTATATAATTTATTACGCTTGTCTATTTCTTTTTCTACAAATAGGATTATTGTAGAATCTGGCATTATGGAAAGATAATCAGCAAAATCATTTGATGATTTGAATAGGCCACTGTTTTCTATCACAACTATTCTATAATCACTAAAAAAAGGCAGTGTGTCTGATATATTACGAACTTCTTTTATATCAATAGAATTTCCTTCATAGTAACTGTAATTCATTTCGTCACTATCCTTTAAAACGGCCTTTTTCAGATTATCACGATACATACGTTTAAGATAATCTTCTTCACCATATAAAAGATAAATATTATGAAAATTTCCTGATTTTATATCATCTTTGAGTCTTTGCATGAAAATTTCCTCTTTTAATAAAATAATGCTTTAATAATCTTTTATTGCTCACTTCATATGAATAAACAGTAAAAGATTATTACTAAATATCGTTATAAATTTTCCAACTCCTGCATAAATACATCTTTCATGTTGGATTTACAATCAAATCCAAGTGATTCAAGAGTTTTAGTAAGGGCATCCAGTGTATCTGCTACATCTTCTACATTTGCATTATTTCCCATGTGGCCTATTCTTATGACTTTGCCTGCAAGTATATCAAAACATCCTGCAATCATTACATGGTACTGCTCTTTCATAGTGTCTAAGATTTCTTTATCAGTCAATCCTTCAGGAACATTAAACACCGTAACTGATGATGCAAAGCCTTCCTCTAAATATAGAGAAAGTCCTGCTTTAACAAGAGCCTTTCTGACAGCGACAGCTATTGTCTTATGACGATATAAATGATTTGTGTCAGCTTCAATATTGTCAATTGCTGTTCTTAATCCATATATATCACTTATAGGCATAGTATATGGAAACCATTTATCTTTATAATAAGATTTAAAGGTAAGAAGATTCGCATAAAATGAACGTATTGGAACTTTTCTTGATTCCATCGCATCTATCGCATCATCACTTACAGAAACGATTGTTAATCCCGGAGGTGCAGAAATAGCCTTTTGTGAACCACCACATACAATATCTATCTGCGACTTATCAACATCTAACTCATCTGCAAACATCCCTGTTACAGAATCAACAACTGTCATTATCCCATATGATTTAAGAAGTGGACACAACTCTTCCACAGGGTTCAATATTCCACTGGGAGTATCACTGTGGACAAGTGTTGCATACTTAAAATCACTGTCTTTATCAAGATATTCTTTTAAATCATTTACGTTTACAGGTTTATGATAATCTGTTGTATATAATACAGGCTCACCCTCATACAAAGAAACAAAATCTGCAAATCCTTTTCCAAATATTCCGTTATCTATGACAAGAACTCTGTCACCAGGTTCAGTAAGTGATGCACATGCTGCTTCAAGTCCAAGTATCCCCTCTCCTCCAAGTATATATGTGTTATTCCTAGTGTGAATGAGTTTACTTATTTTATCACATGTTTCTTTATAAAAATCATAAAATCTTTCATCAAGGTCAGGATTTGTTGTAATGTATGAACGTGCTTTTCTGACGTTATCTGCTACCTGAGTTGGACCAGGAGTCATAATTTTTAATTCATTTTCCTGCATATTTGTATTATCAGAAGCTGTCTTTATAATAAGTCTGTCTGAGTACATAATATCTCTCCTTATATAATTAGTTATATCTTATAGCCTCCGTTTTATTAATGGTATGTACGGAATAATCCTGAAACTTTTCCAAGTATTGAAACATCATCAACTATGATTGGATCCATATCGTCATTCTCAGGCTGGAGTCTGAAATGTCCGTTTTCTTTATAAAATCTCTTAACAGTAGCAGAATCTTCTACAAGAGCAACTACAATGTCACCATTGTCTGCAGTATCCTGTTTTGTAATAATAAGCCTGTCGCCGTCATATATACCAGCATTAATCATACTGTCACCATGGACATGAACAATAAACGAATCTCCAGAAGGAAGATCCTCTGGAAGAACAGGCATATAACCTTCGATATTCTGATCGGCAAAGATTGGTTCTCCGGCAGCTACTGTTCCAAGTATAGGTACATTGACAACCTCTCTTCTTGCAAGGTTAAAATCATCATCTATAATCTCGATAGCTCTGGGTTTAGTCGGATCCCTTCTTATGTAGCCATTCTTTTCCAGTGTCTCAAGATGAGAATGTACGGAAGATGTTGATTTTAAATTAACAGCTTCACATATCTCTCTTACGGCAGGTGGGTATCCCTTATTTATTATCTGTGACTTTATATATTCTAATATTTCTTTCTGCTTTGCAGTTATTCTTCCATTTGGCATGTACTTCCCTCTCTTCCTTTAAATAGATAAAGTGGTATTATTAATATAATACCACTTTAAGTTTCATATGTCAAACGTATGTTCCAAACAAATATTCCGAACAGACAGTTTGGGTTACAGTTCTTCAGGATCTATAAGTTTGCCGTCAGACCATATTCTTTCAAGATCATAGAATAATCTGTCTTCTCTGTCAAAAATGTGAATTACGACATCACCAAAATCTAATAAAATCCATGTACTGCTTTGATTTCCTTCTCTTCGCTGCATGGCATAGCCTGCTTTATGAAGCTTTTCTTCTACATTTTCTGCAAGGGCATTTATCTGAGTAATACTTCCACCGCTTGCTATTACAAAGTAATCTGACATTACTGAAATGCCTGAAATATCTATTACCTTTATATCTTCACCTTTCTTTTCATCAAGGGCGTTATAGGCAATCTTTGCCATTTCTTTCTGCTTATTCATATTTATTCCTTCCTGTTGAATTTATTATCGTGTAACTTTTTATAATAATTATATGCTTCTACTGTATGATTATCAATTTCACGTCCTTTATTATCTGTAACTGCTTTGTCTCCAAGATAATTAAGTGTATTGTCTAGTATCTGATATACAGCCTCGTCAAGATCTACAAATGCCATACTTCTTATATCGTCAAGATTAGAAAGAGGCTTTCTTGATGGTTCGATGTAATCAGCAGTAAAAACTATAGCTTCAAGTGTACTCATTCCTGGTTTACCTGTTGTATGATAACGGATTGCAGATATTACTTCTTCGTTTTCAACACCGTACTTACTCTTTGCATAATATGCACCAAGCTTTGCATGAAGAAGAAAACCATTGCGCTTCTCTACATCAGAAACTTTTATATTATGTTTAAGACATCTTTTGATAAGTTCATCGTCGCTGTAATTTTTAGCACAGTCATGAAGAAGTCCTGCTAAAGATGCATCAAAGATTGATATTTTATATCTCATTGCAAGAGCAGCTGATGTATACTGTACTCCTAAAGTATGAACATATCTTTTTTCTGTAAGTTTATTCTTTAATTTTGCCTGAATATTTTGTAATTCATCATACATTTAACTTCGGCCTCCTATAGAAGTTATTTCTCTTAATGTAATTTAATACAGATGGAGATAGAAACTTCGACACATCTTTATCTTCTGATATCATTTTCCTTATATTGCTTGAACTGATATGCATTTTATCCATTTCAATAAGCTTTACTTTTGCATCATATTTCTCGCCAAGATGTCTTGACTGGTTTTCCATCTTTACCCTGTCTGAATCATCACGTCCAACAGGTAAAAGTACAACTCTTTTCATTATCTGTTCAGGGTGATACCATGTCTCAATTTGAAAAAAAGAATCAGCTCCCATTATAAAGAAAAATTTATCATCGGGATATTGCTGGTGCAATAATTCTACCGTCTGTGCAGAATAAGTTGTTCCTTCTCTTTTGATTTCAAAATCTGAATAATTAAAGTAAGGGATGTCTTTAATTGCAAGTTTTACCATTTTGGCTCTTTCATTTTCAGGAAGTATATTAGCGGATGATTTATGTGGTGGATTTTTTGAAGGCATAAAAAGGACTTTATCAAGGTCAGCCTGCTTATATGCCTGCTTTGCCATTGCAACATGTGCATTGTGAATTGGGTTAAATGTTCCACCCATAATACCTATTCTGCTCATTAATATCACCTCTGTTTTAATGAAGTTTACAATCCGTACTATTTTACAGTAGCTTTCAATCTACTTGCTTTTATTCTTTTCATTTTGTCTTTTTCTCTGTAGACTTTTTTCCCTGTTCCATTCTTTAGATTTTTTCATTTCTTTAGCTTTGCGTTTTGCAGCTTCCTTTCGCTTATCAGCTCTTTTTTCTGCAAGGCGCTTTTTTTCAAGTTTCTTTAGATTTTTCTTATATAATATGATTTTTTTACCAATCACCTGAACTATCTCTGAGCCTGTACGCTCTGCTATAACTGCGGCAAGTTCCTTTGGATCATCATCACAATTTTTAAGGACATTGATTTTTATAAGTTCTCTTGCTTTAAGTGCAGCACTTATAGCTTCTATTGATTGGGGTGTAAGGCTTGATTTTCCTATCTGGAAAATACTTTCCATTTTCATTGCCTGAGTTTTTAATTCAGCTCTTTCTTTACTTGTCATATCTTTCCTCATTACTTTCTGTGTATTTATTCGGTTATAATAAACTAAAGTATATCATATTGCGGATATATGTGCAAACCATGTTACAGTTCACGTCCAACTTATGGTAACAGTTTAGCCTTCCATTCACTACATTCATAAAACCTGAACTGTTACACTTATAATACAAAGTATTCATAGTTTTTTACATTCTATAATAAAATATAACAAATAAACTGTATTTTATAAAGGAATTTCATTATGAAACGTTTTACTGCCTGCTTAATTATTATTTCACTTATGATTAACTGTTCATACGCGTCAGCATATAATAAATCGGTTATAAAGGAAGAAAATGATATACATGATGAAAAAAAGGATTCCGGACTTAATATATCAGCAAAATCAGCAGTGCTCATAGAAAATAACAGTGGACGTATACTTTATCAGCAAAAGAAGGATGAGGAACTGATTCCTGCAAGCATTACAAAAATAATGACATTAATTCTTATCTTTGAAGCGATTCATAATAAAAAGATATCATTAAAGGATAATGTATCTGTGAGTGAGTATGCTGCTTCTATGGGTGGCTCACAGGTTTTTCTTGAACCCGGCGAAATACAGACTGTTGATACAATGATTAAATGTATAAGTATTGCCAGCGGAAACGATGCGGCTGTTGCGATGGCTGAGTTTGTAAGCGGTTCTGAACCTGCTTTTGTAAAAATGATGAATAAAAAAGCAAAGGAACTTGGTATGAAACATACACATTTTAAAAATTGTAATGGTCTTGATGATAGTATAGAAAGCGGTCATTACAGCAGCGCATATGATGTTGCCCTGATGTCAAGGGAGCTTGTAACAAAATATCCTGAGATAAGCAAATATTCTACTGTCTGGATGGATGAGATAACTCATTCTACTAAAAAAGGCGATTCGCAGTTTGGTCTTACCAATACTAATAAACTTATACGTACATATCAAGGAATTACAGGATTAAAGACGGGTTCTACTTCAAAGGCTAAATACTGTCTGTCAGCAACTGCCGAAAGGAATGGGGTTAATCTCACAGCAGTTGTTATGGCAGCACCTGATCCAAAAGAGCGTTTTATCGAAGCAGCATCACTTCTTGATTATGGATTTGCAAATTGCAGTAATTATACTGAAGAGATTGATGATATTCCTTTAAAAGAGCAGAAGATATCATCCGGTGTAAAAGATAAAATAATACCACGTATAGAAGAAAAGTTTTCCTATACTTTATGCAATGATGAATCGGCTGAGAAAATCAAAAGAAAAATATCTTATAAGAAAGATATTACTGCTCCAATTAAGGAAGGGGATGATATTGGAAAGATAGAATACATTATCGCAGGAAAGAAGATAAAAACAATACCTATCAAAGCTGCCGAGTCAATTAAAAAAGCAAAATACATGGATTATGTGAAAAAGCTTTTTAATCATTTTCTGATTGCATAGAAAATTTAGCGATTTGAGTAGTATTTTAAGAACTTTATTATTTATACGATATATACTGTATAAAAAATGAGCAGCTCCCTTAGAATAAGAGAACTGCTCATTTAAATGTTAGTTTTTCTTCATCTGGAATGTTCCGTACGTAAAGTCTCCTTTACCATCATAATCAAATATAAACTGATTAAGTGCTTCCGCATTAGCTTCAGTTGAACGTGTAGAATTTATTCCGTCTGTTAAAACAAGGCATGAACCACATGAATACTCTCCAGGATTTGCTTCTCTGTAATAGCCCTGAATAGGAATCTGAAGCTGATTAACTTCAGTAGTACCCATCATAACAACATCCTTCATATATTCGATAATTTTTTCATTGGTTAAATCAGTTTTTACATAGCCGTCTAATATATCATTAGCTATATCAAGCCATTTAGACATTGGAAGTTTCTTTACTTTATCAAAAACAGCTTTAATTACCGTACGCTGTCTCCATGTACGTCCATAATCATCTCTAAGACCTGTTATGGTTGTTACTCCTCCTTTACGGATACGACAGTATCCAAGAGCCTGATTTCCATTAAGCTTCTGTTTTCCGACTTTAACATTTCTGTATTTTTTCTTTGAAATATAGTTTGTTGTATTAAGGTAATTTGCTTCCGATTCTGTAAGCTCTAAATTAATTCCTCCAACTGAATTGACGATTTTTTCAAAGGCTGTAAAACCTACTTCTACATATCCATCAAGTTCAACATTGAAATTCTGTGCTATAGTCTTATAAAGCATCTGTATCCCACCAAATGAATTGGCTGCATTAAGTTTATTTTCTCCATTATCAGGGATATCTACAACCATATCTCTCATAAGTGATGTAAGCTTTAATGTACCATGCTTCATATCCATTGTGGCAATAATCATAGTATCTGTAAGTCCGGCAGCCGTATAACCACTTTCCTTACGGTAATCATTACCGACCACCAGTATATTTACAATTTCATCATCGGAATTGACCTTAATTCCGCTTAAATCAACATTCTTTAATGCATTACTATAGTCACGATTAACATGGTTAAGAGTATTATTTAACGTTACCTGTGCTTTTGCTATAAAAAAGCCTACAATAGCGCTAAGAAAAATACAAATACTCATTACTATTTTTTTCCACATAAATGTATCTCCTTATACTTTTATTTATATTTCTTTTATTATTTTAATCTTCGTATCAAGTACAAAGCAATAGTATTTTACATTAAAATATTGAATAATGCAATCCCACATAACCTTTTTTAAAATTTTTGTAAAGAATAGTAACAGTTCAGCCATATAAATAATAGCCTTTCATTCACGTAATGAATAAAACAAAAGCTGCAACGCAGCGACTGACAGCAGTTCATAACTAAAGTATTTTTTAATATAACAACTGCTGTCAGGTTTTATGAATGTAGTGAATGGAAGGCTGAACTGTTACAGGAATAGTTCTCAGTTATGATGCAATTTTGACATGATTATACATTTTGAATATAATGTTGGAGAGAATATGACATGGAATTGGAGGGATAACATTGGCAAAGACGGCAGGAAAAAATAACTGGGCATTATTTTTATTACTTCTTGCAGGAATAGTAATTGGCAGTTTTATAGCACATGCAACATCAGGGATACCTTTCTTATCATGGCTTAATTATGGTCAGAAGTTTGGATTGACATCACCTGTTACGATTAATCTCGGTGTGATAGTTCTTACACTTGGATTTACTATCAAGATAACAATAGGAAGTATCATTGGTATACTTATTGCAGTAATTTTATATCGTTTTATATAGTCTAATCGCTACTGTTACATCGTAGGTGTTTACAGTAAAGTTAAACTGTAACATAAAAATATGATTATGCATATCTATAGAAAACAACGGCACTGCCACTTATTCTGTGACAGTGCCGTTATTTTCTATATTATTTTATTGTATAGTTTAAATTCATCATTAAGTTAAAACTCAACTTTAAGTTATTACATCTGTGAACGATAGTAATTTATGAGGCATCCTTTTGTAATTATCTCACGTTCAACATCTGTAAGTCTTCCAAGATGAAGTTCAAATTCAGCCATTCCCTTATTGACTACATATGCTTTTATTGTATCGTTCTTCTCTTCAATAGCTTTCTTTATATCTTTAACAAAGATATAATCACCATTGGCAAATGGAAGCTCGTCATTCTCATATAAGAATGGAAGCATACCCCAGTTTATAAGGTTTGAACGATATCTCTTAGTTGCGTATTCTTTAGCGATATTGGCAAATCCTCCAAGAACTTTCTGACATGATGCCGCCTGCTCTCTTGCAGAACCGTCACCAGGCTTAACTGCATATATCATACTGCCTATCTGTGTATCTTCTGCCTTAACATCAAATTTACCATTAATTGTCTCAAATACTTCTTTAACTTCAGGACATGCAGCATATATATCCTCTCCTGCTACACGTGCTTTTTCAGCTTTCTGAATTTCTTTTGCACGTCCAACATATGCTGGATCTTTACGTGAAAGAGTAAATTCAGCAAGACCGAGTGGGTTAGATCTGAATGATGATGTTTCACCTGATGGGATAAGTTCGTCTGTTGTAGTTACTGGATCATGAATCTCAGATACAACCTTAAGAACCATATTGTCTGTAAGTGCAGACATGACAGGCCAGTCTTTGATATTTGGACCGAACTTGATTTCAACGCTAGGATCTGCCTTGCCTATTCCGTCATAAACTCTGTTTTCATATATTGAGCTGTCGAAGAAATATCTAGGCTTTTTAAATTCAACATCAAAATCTGTTGCAGATGTAAGATAACCCTGATTAGCTGCTGTAGCTGCGATAGAACGTGCATCCATAAGGGCAACTGAAGCAATCTGGCCATTGGTAATCTTAGAACCTTCACGGTTAGGGAAGTTACGTGTTGAATGTCTTATTGAAAGACCATTGTTTGGAGGAACATCTCCGGCACCAAAGCAAGGACCGCAGAATGCAGAACGTACTGTAGCACCTGTTTCCATAAGGTCTGCAATTGTACCATTTTTAACAAGTTCCATAAATACAGGCTGGCTTGATGGATATACACTAAGTGAAAATTCGTCAGAGCCGATGTATTTACCACGAAGTATATCAGCTGCATCACAGATATTTTCAAATCCGCCACCGGCACATCCTGCGATAACACCCTGCTCTACATAAAGCTTGCCGTTACGAACTTTATCCTTAAGTGTATAATTAACCTGATTGTTGTCAAGACTTACAAGAGCCTTCTTCTCAACATCATCAAGTATATCCATAAGGTTAGCATTAAGTTCATCTATAGTATATACATTACTTGGATGGAAAGGCATAGCTATCATTGGCTTGATTGTTGAAAGGTCAACATATACCATTCCGTCATAGTATGCAACATCAGCAGGTTTTAATTCTTTATAATCCTGTGGACGTTTATGGATATCATAGAATTCTTTAATCTTGTCGTCTGTTGTCCATATAGATGAAAGACATGTTGTTTCTGTTGTCATAACGTCGATACCGATACGATAATCAGCAGATAGATTTGCTACACCATCACCTACGAATTCCATTACTTTATTATTTACATAACCATTGGCAAATACTTCACCGATAATTGCAAGAGCGATATCCTGAGGACCTACACCCTTCTGTGGTTTACCTGTAAGGTAAACTGCTACAACACCCGGCATTGGTATGTCGTATGTACGGTTTAAAAGCTGTTTAACAAGTTCAGGACCGCCTTCACCCATAGCCATTGTTCCGAGGGCACCATAACGTGTATGTGAATCAGAACCAAGAATCATTTTTCCACCACCTGCAAGCATCTCTCTTGCAAACTGATGTATTACAGCCTGATGAGGTGGTACATACATACCGCCATACTTCTTAGCACAAGAAAGACCAAACATATGGTCATCTTCATTTATTGTACCGCCAACTGCACAAAGACTGTTGTGACAGTTTGTAAGTACATATGGAACAGGAAATTTTTCAAGTCCTGAAGCTCTTGCTGTCTGTATAATTCCTACGAATGTAATGTCATGTGATGTAAGTTTATCAAATTTAATCTGAAGATTCTGCATATTACCTGAAGTATTGTGTGCTTCAAGTATACCATATGCCATAGTACCCTTTACTGCCTCTTCTTTTGTCTTTGTCTTACCATATTTTGACTGAAGTATGGTAGCTGCATCGGCATTATCTTCTACGATCTCAGTACCATTTACAAGGTAAACTCCACTATCATAAAGCTTAACCATCGATTAATCCTCCTTGGAATAAATAGTTTAATTAGAATTATTATCACTTGAATAAACAGTCACACAATCAAAAACTGACTGAAATAATATCCAATAAAAGTAATTATATCTGTAAACTTATAAAAAAGTCAAGTCTTTAAAAGTCTTGAAACATCAATAACATTGTAGTAAACTAATAAGAAAACTAATTTCAAGGAGGTAAAAATGAGACATTTAATCAGCCCGTTGGATTTATCTATAGAGGAGTTAGATGAGATTCTTACTTTGGGACAAAAGATAATGAAAGATCCTGAAAAGTATTCTCATGTATGCGAAGGCAAGAAGCTCGCTACATTATTTTATGAACCAAGTACAAGAACACGTCTTAGTTTTGAAGCTGCAATGCTTAATCTGGGAGGTAAGGTGCTTGGTTTTTCTTCTGCCGATTCAAGTTCTGCAGCGAAAGGAGAAAGTGTGGCAGACACAATACGTGTAATATCTTCTTATGCAGATATATGTGCTATGCGTCATCCAAAAGAAGGTGCACCTACGGTTGCAGCAATGTATTCTGAAATTCCTGTAATTAATGCAGGTGACGGCGGTCATAACCACCCTACACAGACACTTACAGACCTTATTACGATAAAAACACTTACAGGCCGCCTTGACAATCTTACAATAGGAATGTGTGGCGATCTTAAGTTTGGACGTACTGTTCATTCATTGATAAATGCAATGGTGCGCTATCCTAATGTCCGTTTCATTCTTATTTCTCCAAATGAATTAAAGATACCTGACTATCTTCGTCAGGAAGTCCTTGAAGCCGGTAACATTGAATATGTCGAAACAGACCAGCTTGAAAAATACATGCCTGAACTAGATATTCTCTATATGACAAGAGTTCAGAGAGAACGATTCTTTAATGAAGAGGATTATATACGACTTAAAGACAGCTTCATACTTGATATGGATAAGATGAAATACGCCAAAAAAGATATGTATGTTCTTCATCCTCTCCCACGTGTCAATGAGATTGCAACGGAAGTTGATAATGATCCGAGAGCCGTTTACTTCAAGCAGGCTAAGTATGGAGTTTACGTTAGAATGGCTCTTATTATCACATTGTTAGGTTTACAGGATAAATGCTAAGTGTAAAAGGAGGGAAAGTATGTTAAATATAAGTGGTTTAGATCAGGGAATTGTCATAGATCATATTCAGGCCGGTGGTGCCATGAAAATATATGAATATCTCAACCTTGAAAAGATGGATTGTCAGGTAGCCATCATTAAAAATGCAAAAAGCAATAAAATGGGTAAAAAAGATATAATTAAGATAGAAGGTCCTCTTGATATTGATCTTAATGTTCTGGGGGTACTTGATCATAACATTACAATAAATATAATCAAAAATAATAAGATAGTCGGGAAACACACACTTGAGCTTCCTGAGACAGTAACCAATATTATAAAGTGTAAAAATCCGCGTTGTATTACATCTATTGAGCAGGAGCTTCCACACAGATTTAAACTTACAGATAAGAAAAACAGGATATACAGATGTGTATACTGTGAATCGAAATTTAAGGGAAATTAAAGTTTTTCTATAGAGTATAATATGGGCAGCGATTAAATAAATCGCTGCCCATATTATATCTTTCGTCTGTCTTTTCAAACAATCATGAAATGTTTTCATAATTATGAAAGTCCGGTAATTACACCATCATCATTTACATCGATGCGTTCTGCTGCAGGATGCTTTGGAAGTCCTGGCATAGTCATTATCGTACCTGTTAGAGCTACTACAAATCCTGCACCGGCAGAAACATATACATCACGTATATTGATATTGAAGTTCTCAGGACG
>JALERT010000042.1 GCA_022764445.1 Lachnospiraceae bacterium
AGTGTCATAACCAGCATAAAGGAACAGGGTGATTATGGTGATATTCTAGCAATGCATCCGTATAACGGTTCAGGATACAATCGAAACAGGGTATATCCCCTTCTGCATTTTGATAAGTTTATAACAAAAGATGATTTTAAAAATCCCCATAAAGTGCGTGACCTTATAAGTGATAAGGCTGACTTTGAGAAGATAATAGAACTTTATGAGAATAAAAAGGATGATAAATCGTTCTGTATGTTCAATGTAACAATGCAGAATCACAATCCTTATGATTACAGCGGCAAATGTAACTTTGATAATTTTATAACTGTAAACTCCTGCTTTGTTTCAAGTCAGGTCAATCAGTATCTTTCACTTATAAGAAGTACGGATGATGCACTGAAAGAACTTATAACGTATTTTCAGAATGTGGAAGAACCGACGGTTATAGTAATGTTTGGCGATCACCAGCCACACCTTCCAGATTTCTTTTATAAAGACATAATGGGGAAAGAGCCTGCATTTTTTAATCAGGAAGAATCAATGAAGACTCATCTTGTGCCATTTATGATATGGGCAAATTATGACATAAAATCACAGGATACAGATATAGAAAGGACATCTCTAAACTATCTTTCTTCGATAATGCTTGACGCTACAGGAATGAAAATGAGTGCATACAACAGATATCTTCTGGAACTTTCCAAAGAGCTGCCATCTGTCAGTGCGACAGGGTGTTATGACAAAGACGGCAATCTTTTCAGTGCAGAAGATGCTCCTGAAAAGTATAAGAAACTTCTAAATGAATATGAGATGGTACAGTATAATTACCTTTTTGATAAGAAGGGAAGAAGAGATAAGTATTATAATGTAAATTAAAATAAATAAGAGCCACAACCCATCAGCAAAGTGGGTTATGACTCTTATTTATTTTAGTGTTCGCTTAAACGACATATTATATAAAGTATATATCTTAGCGTAAATTACTTCTAATTCGCTGAATCGTAAGCTTCTCTTACGGCAATTGATAACTGGTCAGGACATGAAGTCTGTTTAAAACCACATTTTGTTCCCTTGAGCTTTGATTCTATCTGTTCAACTGTAAGGCCATCAACTAAAGAGCAGATACCTTTAAGATTACCATTGCATCCTCCTGTAAATGATACATTAGATACAACATCTCCATTAAGATCAAAATCAATCTGTGTTGAACAAGTCCCTTTAGTTTTGTAAGAATATCTCATTTTTATCTTTCCTTTCATGTGTAATATTAATATTTATATGAATAGATATAATTATTATCACAAGGGTAAATCCATCAGAGATAGGTAGAATCCTTATGATAACATTAAAAACTTATTTAGACCTGAGAGAATACTTCTCCCAGTCCGCATTGCAGTAAAAGATCTGCATTATTATCCAAAGGCGTTGCAGATTTATTGATAAGTACAAGCTTATTGCCGGTATAATACTCTATAAGTCCTGCTGCCGGGAATACTGCAAGAGATGTGCCGCCTACAATTAAGACATCCGCATTACTTATGGCGTTTATCGCACCTGATACTGTTCTGTCATCAAGTCCTTCTTCATATAAGACTACGTCGGGTTTTATTATACCGCCACATTCGCAGCGTGGTACTCCTGTACTTTCTATAATTTTCTCAATAGGGTAAAACTTATGGCATGAAGTACAGTAATTTCTGTGTACCGAGCCGTGAAGTTCATATACAGTCTGGCTTCCTGCCGCCTGGTGAAGACCGTCGATATTTTGAGTTACAACTGCCTTAAGTTTTCCTTCTTTTTCAAGCTCTGCAAGTCTTGTATGAGTGATATTTGGCAAAGCATCGGTGCATATCATTTTATCTCTGTAGAATTTATAGAAGTCTTCCGTTTTACGCTGAAAGAAGGAGTGGCTTAGTATAGTTTCAGGAGGGTAATCATAACGCTGATGATAAAGTCCGTCAACACTTCTGAAATCAGGAATGCCACTTTCGGTAGAAACACCCGCACCACCAAAGAAAACAATATTATCGCTCTCTGCTATCCAGTTTTTAAGTATATTTATTTTATCCTGAATATTTTCATCCATATAAACATCTCCCCGGAATTGATATAGTCTGTACTGTAACACAATATCATAAAAAACTTAAAAGGGCAATCTGATTTGTTGATTTAAGGCAGGTTTTAAGGTACAATAAAATGTGAATGTTATTTAACTGTAAAGTTTAAGGGATAATGGCACAAAAATCCTGTAACGGATAAACAGATTGGAGAAATACAAATGACACACATTTTTATTGTAAATCCAAATGCCGGTAATCAGACATTTGCAGATGATTTACGAAGAAAGTTATTAGATATCAAGGGGTTAAACTATTTTGTCTTCAATACACGTTATGCAGGCAATGAAACGGAAATAATTAAGGAAATACAAAAGATATTTGAAGATGAAAAGTTAAGGTTTTACTGTTGCGGTGGCTCAGGTACCATGAGGAATATGCTTAATGGATTTGATGATCTTGATTCGGCAGAAGTAGCATTTTTCCCATGCGGTATGACCAATGATTTTCTCAAGGTTTTTGGTAAAGAACAGGACAGGTTTCACAATATTAATGAGCTTATCGCCGGTGATGTTATAGACGTTGATTATATAAAGAGCAATCATGGTGTTGCAATTAATGCTCTTTCTGTGGGGTATGATTCTACATGTGTAAGAAAATATGAACAATACAGAGGGTTAAAAATATTTGGTGACAATATACCATATACGTTATCTGTAATATATGCACTTCTCTTTTCAAAATCAAATGAATATGAGATAGAAATTGACGGCAGATACTATGAGGGTGAAATATCAGAGATAGTATTTAACAATGGCTTGAATATGGGCGGAAATATGTATCTCTATCCGGGAGCCAATGTATCTGACGGTAAGGGAACTTTCAGAATGTTTGTTTCTAAATCGGGCTTCAGGGCAATACCATACTTTAAGGCAATGCAGGAAAAGGATTTTAAAACGTTAGATGACAATACCACTTATGGCAACTTTGAAAAAGTAAAGATAAGACGTAAGGACAGGATGCCTTTTGCCATGAATATGGATGGGGAACTTTTAGAGGAGCATGATGAATGGGAAGCTGAGATAGTTCGTAAAGGTCTTCACTTGGTAGTGCCAAAGGGGGTGAGGGTATAATGAAATCTAAGGATACGGCAAAAACGGTCAATCTTGTGGTATATATTGTTCTTGTTATACTCTCTCTTGCTACCGGTCTGGACAGAAATTATCTGCCTCAGCCTGTACAGATGATTACACTTATATATTTTATAATTACAATAATATTTCTTGACCATATATCAAAGGATAAATCAATACCTTATTTGACATATGCAAAATGTAATACGCTATTTATCACTTTGTCTGCGATAGTGATGGGTATAGAGACAAGGAGTACAAGCGTATATCTTATGGTGTTGTTTGTACCGCTTTTTACACTGCTGCCTTATATTGACAACAGAATATATATTTTCCTTTATAAAGTTGAAGTTATTCAGCTTACGATTCTTCTGATAATAGGATTTCCCTGGATGTCCGGCAGACCGGAAAATATAGAAACTATTCTTTTTTATGTAATAATAACAGGTGCATCATGTATATGCATGAGCTTCACAAAATCTCTTGAATTTCAAAAAAGAAAATCATTTGAGCAGGAGCAGAGCCTGGATGATATGTTGAGAATCGTATCGGTAAAATGTGATGAAGCAAGAAGTGCGACGAAGAGTAAATCAAGCTTTCTTTCTAATATGTCCCATGAGATAAGGACTCCTATTAATGCCATTCTTGGTATGAATGAACTTATCTTAAGAGAGTGCGACGACAGAAAGATAGTAGAGTATGCCGCCAATATTGAAAATTCAGGTAAAATGCTTCTTTCTCTTGTAAATGACATACTTGATTTTTCAAAGATTGAGGCAGGAAAAATGGAGCTTGTCAATGTAGAATACCAGATGAGTTCAGTGCTTAATGATATTGTCAATATGATTAAGCCTAGAGCTGATGAGAAGAAACTTAAGTTTGAGATTGAAGTAAATAAAGAAATGCCCAATATATTATTTGGTGATGAGGTACGTATAAAGCAGCTTATAGTAAATCTTTTAACCAACGCCGTTAAGTATACGGATAGCGGAAGCGTAAAACTTCTGGTAGATTATACCACAATATCAGATGACTGTATTGAAATATATATTGGTGTAAAAGATACTGGACGTGGAATAAAGGATGAAGATCAGAAGATTCTTTTTGAAAGTTTCAGGCGCGTATCTGAAAAAGAAAATTATAATATAGAAGGAACAGGACTCGGACTTAGTATAACCCAGAGAATACTTGATATGATGGGTGGAACTATTAATGTTGAGAGTGAATATGGTAAAGGTTCTCTCTTTTATATCAGGGTAAATCAGAAGGTTAATGTGAATGAACCTATAGGTGACTTTAAAAAGCAGTTTGAGAAAAGCATTTCTTCAAAAGCAAAATATAAGGGCGAATTTACTGCACCTGATGCCGCGATTCTCGTAGTAGATGATAACATCATGAATATTGAAGTAGTAAAAGGTCTTCTTAAAAATACAAAGGTTAAGATTGACACTGCCACATCAGGTAAGGCATGCATCGAGTTACTTAAGGAAAATAAGTATGACATTGTGCTTCTTGATCATATGATGCCGGGAATGGATGGAGTTGATACACTTAAGGTTATAAAGCAGGAAAAAATTGCTGAAGATACACCGATTGTTGCCCTTACTGCAAATGCCGTATCAGGTGCAAGGGAAATGTACTTTGAGTATGGATTTAATGATTATCTTACTAAGCCTATATCAGGCATTAAACTTGAAAAGGCTATAAGACACTGGCTTCCTGATGAACTTGTCCATGAAGTAAATGATTCTGATGGTAAAGATAAACCTGCTATGGTACTTCTCGGACCTGTGGATGAGGACAATGCAGTATATGATATACAGTCAATATCATCAAGTATTAAAAAATCATTAAAGTCAGAAGATGAAAAAGATGGAAGCATACTTCCTAAATTTATAGATATAGACCAGGCAATGATGTATTCTGCAGATGGTATGGATGGTATCATGGCCAATATAAGGTTATATATAACTAATTATAATTCAACAAAGCCAAAACTTATAGAGATGTATAAAGAAGATAATTACAGCGAGTACAGCATATATGCACATTCGCTTGGAAGTACATCTGCAACAATAGGAGCCATGGAATTGTCAAAGCTTGCAAGAGCTATGGAAAAAGCGGGAGTTGATGGTGATAAAAACTATATAAAGGTTCATCATGAGCAGATGATTCAGATGTATGATGATGTTATCAGAAAACTTAAAGACACCATTAGTGATTATGAAGCTGATAATGTTGTTGATGTAGAAAATGAAGAGATTATTGATGCCGCTGAAATTCAGGTAGAGGATAATATTGTATCAGAGGTTGATAAAAAAAATCTTATAGACATTCTTGAAAGATTAAGTGCAGCTTCAGATGAGTTTGATTCTCTGCTTGTGGATGATATAATTGAGGAATTAAATTCCGTAAGAATATCTGACAGTGAGATAGTTAAGAAGCGTAAAGAGCTTGCAGGTCTTAATGAGGAATGTGAGTATCTTAAAATTGTAGATCTTTGTAACGAGATGCTGGAAATGCTTAAATTACCTTAAATTAAATATTTAGTTGTGAACCATAAAAATGGGAAATTTATAACAGAATAAGTTCATCATAAAAGGCACACAATAAGAATAATCAAAAAGCGAGATTTGAAAAGATTATGTAGGAGTGTGTTAAGATATGATGAATCAGGTACAGGCATATGTAATTATGTTCCTTACAGGGGGATTTTTATATTGTGGAATAGAGATATTATATAGAGGATATTCACATATATCGATGCTTATAGCAGGTGGGGTATGTTTTCTTCTGGTCGGTGTTGTGGAAAGCATACTTGGTCCTGCTGCTTCGATAATAAGCCAGATGCTGTGGTGCAGCATAATGATTACAACAGTTGAATTGATAACAGGAATTATAGTTAATAAACATCTTCATCTTAATGTGTGGGATTATTCGGGAGAACAGTATAACTTCAAGGGACAAATCTGCCTTCTTTATACAAATATGTGGTTTTTACTGTCGTGTCCCATGATATTTCTTCATGATTATATGAAGTATCTACTGCTTGGTATTCAGATTCCCGGTTATAAGATTTTCTGAAAATTAGTTACAGTTCAGATGCCGTGCTGTGAGCAAATGATTAAATTATGTAAGATTACACTGCTTTTGCCGTTTCATATGCTTTTTTGTAGCTGAGTACTTTATTTACGTATGATTTACAGTAAGATGGTACGCCGCCGTTTCTTCTTACGGCACCGCTTCCGGCATTATATGCGGCAAGAGCAAGTCTTACATTGCCATTAAATTCTTTAAGTTTAAGCGATATACATTTTGCTCCGCCCATTATATTCTGTTTAGGATCATATGGATTCTTAACTCCTAGTCCGGCAGCAGTTTCCGGCATGAGCTGCATGATACCAATTGCTCCGGCACTTGATACATCATTAGGATTAAAGTCTGATTCGGCTTTAGCTATTGCTTTAAGGAGACTTTCAGATACGTTATATTTTTTTGCGGCAGCTTTAAAATAAGAATCGTATTTAGTTTTCTTCATAGATGCTGCAGAAGTTGTCTTTGAACTGCCTGAGGATTTTTTTATACAGTTATTACTTTCGTCAGCAACATCTTTATATTTATATACATCACCTGTTTTAGGATTCGTGTATATAACATCTTTATCGTTATAAGATGAATTTTTTTCATTTATTTTATTATTATCAGTATCCGTAGTTTTTATAGCTTTTTCCTTATCGTTAAGTACATCATCAAAACTTGTGATAGTTGTATGGCGTTTACTGCTGTCACTAAATGTACGTAAAGGTTTAATATTTGGATATGTTACAGGACTTAACATCATATCTCCTCCGTTTAGACGTTTCTAAAAAGTTCTTCAATCTTCAAATCATCAGAAATATGCCTTGATGATTTATTTATATATAAATCTTTTGGTTTACATTGACTGTATCTGTTTTTACTCACAGATGCTGTCTTGCATGACTGCGTTATATTATCATTTTTTATCTTGACAATTTCTGCGTCAACAGGTGTACAAATCTTTGCGTTTACACACTTTTTAAAGGTTATATCAGATATATCAGCTTTTTTTACCGTATTGGTTACTGCGTCCTTACAGGATACAGTCTTAGCTTTTCTGCCTTTTATTGGACTTACTAGCAATGTAAACACCTCCTGACGGTAGTGCAATTATAATCACATTATATATTACCATCAATGAGTTGGTTTGTCTATGCCCTTTAAGTACTGACGATGTTCAAACGTAACAGTTCAGCCTTCCATTCACATCATTCATAAAACCTGCCAGCAGTTTTTACATTAAAAAATATTTATGTAAGTTGCTTAAAATAGAAAAATGTGTAATTATATATGTGGAATGTCAGTTGAAATTGTTTATAGGTTTTTGATGGAGAGTGACGAATGATAAATAAAAGATTAAATAATTCAAATATTGCATTGAAAATAAGCGGGGCACTCTGCTGTATTGTTATATTGCTTTGCATATTTACATTTAGCATAGAGGATATGACACTTGCCAGTAAGGATGTTGGTGATTTCAATACCGGATGGTATATATGCAGGGATGATGGAAGTTATCAGAAGATAAATCTCCCGTATAATGAATATGTACCCAAGAATACGCCTTTTGTTATAAGGAAGAAGGTGAGCCGGGTTGATTATGGTAAGACTATTTCATTTCTATCTGCCGACGTTAAGGTAACGGTATATGCAGATGAAATGCTTATTTACAGTTTTGGTTATGGCGATAAGAGATGGTTTGGTAAAACCCCGGGAAGTATAATTAACTTTGTGGACATACCGCAGAATATTAGAAGCGGTTATATAACAATAGTTATGGAGTCTCCTTATAATGGATACGCGGGTGATATAAAATCAATATCCATTGCAAGAAGAGATGTATGTATACTAAATTATCTAAAAAAGAATTTCTTTAGACTGATTGAATGTATCTTTATAATTCTTGCGTCTATTGTATTATTTTTGATTTATGTGATACAAAAAGTTTCAAATCAGGATACAAAGTCGGTACAGTATATAAGTTTATTAATAATGGCGTCGGGAATTTACTGTCTTATCGAAACAAAGGTACTCGGGATTTTCTATGGAAATCAGACGCTTTATTCAATACTTGTATTTATATATCTGATAATGGCTCCTATACTAATGATATCGTATTACAGGAATTCGTTGTTTAAAAATAATCAGAAAGTTATTAATGTATGGCAGCTCATTCTCCTTATTAACTGTGTGGCTCAGATATTGCTGCAGCTTACAGGTGTATTTGATTTTATGGAGATGGTATTTATATCTCATGTACTTATAATGATATCAATTGTGGCAATAATGTACAGATATATAATCACATTAAAAGGAAATAAAAATAGGACAGACTGGTTAGCCGGAATTGCGATATTTATTTATTTTCTGGGTGCAATGGCAGATCTTTTGTCAGACTCATTAGGTAAGACGGGTGATATGAGTCAATACAGCCGTCTGGGTGCAATGATTTTTGCATTTGTAATGTGTTCTGTTCATATGAGATATCTTATAGATAATTATACGCACAGTATAAGGGAGACGGCTGAGTTGCTTTTAAGAGAGAAAGAGGCAGCAGAAAAAGCAAGTGCAGCCAAAAGTTCATTTCTTGCCAATATGTCTCATGAGATAAGGACTCCTATCAATGTCATACTTGGTATGGATGAGATTATCCTTCGTGAGAGCAATGAAGAAAGCACCATAGAAAATGCAGGCAATATACAGAATGCAGGTAAGATGCTTTTATCACTGATTAATGATCTGCTTGATTTTTCTAAGATTGAGTCGGGTAAATTTGAGATAGTTCTTGTTAATTATCAGTTAAGTTCATTGCTAAATGATGTAGTAAACATGATAAGTTACAGGGCAGTTGCGAAAAATCTTGATTTTAGAATTAATGTTAATGAAAATATACCAAGCGGTCTTATTGGAGATGAAGTGCGTGTCCGTCAGATTATAACTAATCTTCTTACTAATGCTGTCAAATATACTGATGAAGGTTATGTACTATTTGATGTGGATTATAAAGAGGATGGTACGGGAATATCTCTTATAATAAGCGTCAGTGATACAGGACGTGGTATAAGAGAGGAAGACATCGATAAGTTATTTGACTCATTCCAGAGAGTTGATGAGAAGGTGAACTGCAATATTGAGGGAACAGGTCTGGGACTTGCAATTACGAAAAATCTTGTTACAATGATGCATGGTGAAATAAGTGTAGAGAGTGAATTTGGAAAGGGTTCTGTTTTCAAGGTTAAAATACCTCAGCAGGTAAGTGAAAGATCGCCGGTGGGTGATTTTTATAAAAGATATAAGGAAAGCCTGAGACAGAAAACGAAATATCATGAAATGCTTTATGCTCCATCAGCCAAAATTCTTGTCGTGGATGACAATGAGATGAACCTGAAGGTAGTAATAGGTCTTTTAAAATTTACCGGGATAAATATAGATACGGCAGAAAGTGGAAAAGAAGCGTTAAAGATGGTATCTGACAATAAATATGATGTAATACTTCTTGATCATATGATGCCTGAGATGGATGGTATCGAGACGCTTAACAGGATGAGGGAAAATAATTACATAGGTGATACTCCTGTTATTGCACTTACAGCCAATGCTATATCGGGTGCAAGGGAGATATACATTCAGAAAGGATTTTCTGATTATCTTTCAAAACCAATTACAGGAATAACACTTGAAAATAAACTTATGAGGTGGTTTAAGCCTGAGCTTATACAGACACATATGCGGTATGAAGAAAAAAAAGTAGGGGAAGATATAATAGAGGGGAACAATACATCTGATGGGGAAAGTACCTTATCAGAAGATAGTGAGGAGAGAAATATGAAAGAAAATATGATGACACCTGATGAAATATATAAGATGCTTTCTTCAATGGAAGAAATTGACATAGAAGAGGCAGGGCAGTATTCATTTGACGGAGCAGAGGGAGTACTTGCCAACTTTGCAATATATAAAGGCAATATCGATGAAGTGAGGGAGAGGCTTCTTACTGCATATGATGAAAAAGATTATAAGAATTATGAGATTACGATTCATTCGATAAAAAGTAATCTTGCAGTTATTGGTGTTATGGGAATATCTGCTATGGCTAAGGAGCTTGAGATGGCATCTAAAGCTATGGAGACAGATACTGTT
Organism: Lachnospiraceae bacterium; assembly: GCA_022764445.1. Lineage (GTDB taxonomy): Bacteria > Bacillota > Clostridia > Lachnospirales > Lachnospiraceae > Butyribacter. The sequence continues at coordinate 10,394 of JALERT010000042.1, forward strand.
GAGGAAAAACATCCTGTATTTCTTAAAAAATGGGATGAATTTAACAGTGTCATAAAGAAAATAGATTTTCAGAAAGGATGACAGATAATGGAAAGAGAAAATGCATGGAAGACATACGGGGAAAAGGAGAAAAAGGAACTTGATGAGTTAAATAAAGGGTATATTGAGTTCTTATCGACTGGCAAGACAGAAAGAAAATGCGTTAAGGAAATAATCAGACAGGCAGAAGAGTCCGGATACAGAAATCTTGATGATGTTATAAAAGAAGGTAAAAAACCAGAATATAAAGATAAGTTTTATGCTGTCTGCATGAATAAAACAGTGGCATTATTCAATATAGGCAAAGAAGATATTGAAAATGGTATGAATATACTCGGAGCTCATATCGATTCACCCCGCTTAGACGTTAAGCAGAATCCTCTTTATGAGTCAAAGGACATGACATATCTAGATACACATTATTATGGAGGTATCAAGAAGTATCAGTGGGTTACTGTTCCTCTTGCCATTCATGGTGTAGTAGTTAAGAAAGATGGTACAACTGTTGATGTGGCTATCGGTGAAAAAGACACGGATCCAGTATTTTGCGTGACTGATCTTCTTGTTCATCTTGCAGCAGCACAGCTTGAAAAGAAGGCAGGAAAAGTTATCGAAGGAGAAAAACTTGATATACTTGTGGGAAGTATGCCTCTTGCAGATGAAGAAAAAGATGCAGTTAAGGCAGGAGTTTTATCAATACTTAAGAAAACATACGGAATGGAAGAGGAAGACTTTATGTCTGCCGAACTTGAAGTTGTTCCTGCAGGAAGAGCAAGGGAGCTTGGTTTTGACAGAAGTATGATAATGTCATACGGTCAGGATGACAGAGTATGTGCATATACATCACTTGCTGCTATGTTAAATACTAAAGAAGTAAATCGTACCGCTTGCTGCCTTCTTGTAGATAAAGAGGAAATCGGAAGCGTTGGTGCTACAGGTATGCAGTCTCAGTTCTTTGAAAATACAGTAGCTGAAATCATCAATCTCTATGGGGATTACAGTGATCTGAAACTTAAGAGATGTCTTAAGAACAGCAGAATGTTATCTTCTGACGTAAATGCAGCATATGATCCTTTATATGCAGATGCATTCGAGGAAAGAAGTTCATCAATGCTCGGCCATGGCGTTGTATTTAATAAATTCACAGGCTCAAGAGGAAAGTCAGGTTCTAATGATGCCAATGCAGAGTATATCGCATATTTAAGAAAAATAATGGATGAAAATAATGTAAATTATCAGATGGCAGAGCTTGGTAAGGTAGATGTCGGTGGCGGCGGAACAATAGCATATATTCTTTCGCTTTACGGCATGGAAGTTATCGACTGCGGCGTTGCTGTCCTTAGCATGCATGCACCTTGGGAGGTAACAAGCAAGGCTGATGTGTACGAGGCGTGGAGATGCTATAATGCATTTCTTGGGAACTAGATTCATTCTAGAATAATGTATGGTTAGTTTATAAGGTTTAAATAGAAAAGCGTGATGTTTTATGCATCACGTTTTTCATTTTGTTAAGAAAAATTAGAAAAAAATAAAAAAAGGTGAGTGATTTATTACAATATATACCAATAGTATTATGAAAAGCTTTTCGGAAAGAAATATTTACTATAAAAATGTAGGAGATGATATTTATGAGTGAGGAAGAATTAGTTGATAAAATACTCCGGAGTACATCAGAAGGAATGACTATTGCAATTGATTTATACGGAGGGGCTGTTAAGAAGATATGCATGTCAATACTTGCAGGATATCAGAATGAAGATGTGGAAGAAGCAGTATCAGATTCATTCGTGGCACTCTGGAAGGCAATAGAAACAGGAAGATATGACAGAAGTGTAGGAATTAAGTATTATCTTTATGGTATAGCCAGAAGAACTGCTCTTAACAAAAAGAGGGAACTTGCCAAAAATCAGACAACAGAGGATATTGATAATGTAGTAAGGATTGCAGATGTAGATGTGGAGCAGGAAGCTATGCGAAAGGTAGAATACCAGATACTTAATGAAATGATTATGGAACTTGGCAGTCCGGACAAAGAGATATTTCTTTACAGGTATTATGAACAATTCACTATAAAAGAAATTGCGGCTAAACTTATGATAACAGTAAAGACTGTAGAAAATAAATTAACCCGTGGAAGAGCCAGACTGAAGAAAAAACTATTGCAGTGTGGTGTATCACTTTAAGGAGGCGGTATTATATGAGTAAGTTAGATAGAATGCTTGAGGGAATGAAGGATTATGAACCGGATAAGAAGGGTGTCGGTGAAGAAATGGCTGAATCAGAAAAAGAACTTTTATTAAAAAGCGTAATGGAAAAGATAGAGGCAGAAAAGACAAACATGGAAAAGGAAAATAAAGATATGAATAGAAAGGATAGAAAGATAAGAAGCAGTATGGCAAAAGCTGCTGCAGTTGCAGGTATCATATTTATTACAGGAAGTGTTGGTGTAGTAGGGGCAACAATGTTTCACCTGAATGATAAGTTTTCATCATATTTTGGACAGGAAGAATCAAAGGATGTTCAGATTGAAGATAATTTAAGAAAAGTGGAAGTTAAGGCAGTAAATAAAGGAGTAACGGTAAAAGTAGACCAGGTACTTGGTGATGATTATGGATTTTATGCTTTATTTAATGTAAAGGGAGTAAAAAATCCTAATAGAATCATAGAACCGGGATTCAGGGATTTTGAAGTAAATATAAAGGGAATAAAAGAAGATACGCCGATTAGTTACGATATTATTAAGGTCTATGATGATAGTCATGATGAATTTTCATTTATGCTTAAAGTTAATTCACAAAATCTTACAGGCAGGGAGATAAGCTTTACACTTAAAGATTTTGGGGAGAAAGAGGATAATAAATTCCGTACTGTAGTAAAAGGAAGCTGGAAGCTTAAGTGGAAACTTTCATACAAAAATAATGCTAAAGAAATAAAGGTTAATAAGAGTGTTGATATTTATGGGGGAAAATATAAATGGAACAGCATTAAAATCTCACCACTTTCTGTAGCAGTATCAACTACTATGGTAAAACAGGGAGTAGTTCATCAATCAGATGATCCAAGTGTCGATTTAAATGATGAGCTTTATGTTGATTTTGCTGATGGAACAAGACTTAATAAAGAATACATGGATACGGATGATATTTATATGGACGGATCTGATGTATTAATGACATTCCACAGTATAAAGAATTATGATGATATCGTAAGTGTAACTTATGCAGGAGTAACTATTCCGGTCAATCCTGAAAAAAGGCAGTCAAAGAAGTCATATGTTAATGATAAGATGAAATTCAGCTTGCAGATGTCACCTGAACTTTACGACATGGTTAAGGTCAGCAAAGTAAAATCATACAAAGATTCTTATCTTAAAGCAAAAGGTCAGTATGTATCATTTGTTGGGGAAAAAGATGGAGCTAAGATGACACTATTTTCAATATACAGATTGAAAGGTATGCTCTCACCGGATAAGGTTGAAGAGTGCAATAAAACATACTTAACTTATAAAGACGGTTATACTTATATAATGGAATATGGTGAAATAGTAAGTGAGGAGCAGATGGTATTTGTTGATATTCTTAATAACCAGATAGCAGGAATCAAACATTTCTTAGATATATAAATTATGTAGATTTTTGGAAATGAAAGAGGCATGAAATTCATGCCTCTTTTGTGCAAACTGCACTAGTTTATTGTTAATAATTGTCTCATATGGACAAAAATACAAAATGACATAATTCTAAAAAAATTTATATTGTTAATATTTACCATATAGATTATAATAGTAATGTTATCTGGTTGAATACTTGATAAGCTAAAAAGCAGCATACGGAGAAGTTGCTGTAGTAAAACTAAGGGGGTTAAATATGAGAAAAAGCAGTATTAGTTTTTCATGTCAGGACAGACGAAGCCTTTTGAAGAAAGGTACAGCATGGGTTCTGACGATGGCATTATCTTTATCATCAATAACTGTAATGCCACAGACAGCATCAACAGCAGATGCAGCAGATGCAGCAGATGCAGGAATCACTACAATGTTGACTGATTCAGTTCAGGTCAAGATTGGTGATGAAACAAAGACAATGAAACTTTACAATAAAGGTGTTTATGAGTGTGAAGCTTCATTAAAAGCCGGAGATACAGA
>JALERT010000065.1 GCA_022764445.1 Lachnospiraceae bacterium
TAGCTTCTGTGAGGCACTTGTTAGCACAAGTGTCTCTCTTTATCTATAATATACCATCTTGCCGTCCCATATGCAATAATTTTCTTAAATTTCATAAAAGAAAAGGGCTATATCTCCATCCCGCATTCTATCATAGGCGCATAGTTTCAGAAAGTCATAAAATCATGATTCTGGAGACAGATATTCTGCCGAAACACTGTAAATGTTTAATTGCGTGATTAATCTCTTTTACTCGTACAATCATTGTCTGGACTGGTTCAGCTGGCTGATTTTGTAGCAAACACATTTTATCGTAATATCGAAAAGAAAAATCAAGAGAGCAAGGAAACAGTTGGAATGTGGATGCATACACTATGTAATGGAGATGTATTTGACTTTTCTGATAGTCGTGATATCTCTTTGAACCTTTAATGAATAAGGAAAATTAGTTTGACAAATAATAAATAGAGTGTTATTATAATCTCAGCAAAGTAAATCGCTGATAACCGCATGAGGATGTAAGGCAGATGTAAGCTGTCCGGCTCAGCGTTTTTGTTAGAGAGGCATTCCAGATATGGGATGTTCTTTTGTTTTATGGGATTATTTACACTAGGAGCAGTTTTATGACTGCTCCTTTTATTTTTTGCGAAGAAGTACATTGTCTGCAACATCTATTGATAAATTTAATGAAATAATATATAGGGAATATTTAAAAATATAATTGGAACTATTAATTTCGCAAACAATTTGCAACATTTTCTTGTTGAGAGTAGGTTTGGCTAATAGAAGTAATCTCAGAAAACTTGTCATAAAAAAGCTCTTAAGCACCCGAAAATACGGGGCTTAAGAGCACTTTCAATTATATTAGATTATCTTATTTTTGTGAACGTCGTAAAATTTAGGTTCTAGTGGGAATACCCGTGCAGGTTCAACTCCTGTTATCCGCACTATTTGTTGGAAGCCTTGATTTTACAGGGCTTTTTTTCGTTTTAAAAAGAGCAATGCCAGACAAAGCATTGCTCTTTTTTGACATTTTGACAGCAACGTTGACAGCAACGCTGCTGTCAGTCGCTGCGTTGCAAGATATTATTGTATCGAAGCCCTGATAAATGTTACAAAATCATTTTTTGGTATAGGCTTTGAATAATAATATCCCTGTATATATTCACATTCAAGATGAGAGAAGTACTTTACAAGTTCCTCTGTTTCAACGCCTTCTACTACAATCTTCATATCCATGTCTTTAATCATATTAATTGTATTTTGTAGAATAATCTGAAGTTTGGGATTTTCCTCTAACTTAGTAAAGCTTTTATCGAGCTTAATTATGTCAAGCGGTAATGAGGCAATTCGCTTGATGTTTGAGTAGCCGGTTCCGAAATCATCCAGTGAAAAATGTACACCTGCTTTATTAAGAATATCCAGGTTTTCATTCATTATCTTCTGGGAATCAGAAGCCGCGGTTTCAGTAATCTCCAGATTAATCTGATCTGTTGAAACGTGATATTTATTAAGCGTATCCAATACCTCATTTGCAAGATTATTCTGCATACATTGTGATACGGAAAGGTTTATCTCGATGTAATCAAGACCAAGTGATTTATATTCATCACTGGCTATGAAGCTACACACTTCTTCCAGTACATACGCACCAATTTTATGAATCGCACCGCTTTTTTCTGCTGCAGGTATAAACAATTCAGGAGAAATAAATCCATATTTATCATCATTTAATCTAAGCAGAGCCTCTGCCGAATTAAAGCGCTGTTCTGTTACAGAATAAATCGGCTGATAGTATACATTGAATTTATGATTAGCAAGTGCATGGTCAATTATTGTATCTATTTCTGTCATAATGTCATAATATTCTTTCTTATAGACATCAGAGGCATACATAATATCTCCGGTATATGTTTTTTTAGACAGATCATTTTCAAAAGCCAGAAGCAGATTAAGATCTGTGATATCCTGAGGACACTTTACGAGACAAATATATGAAATAAGATTTAATTCCATCTGATTAACGATAAAATCTTTTTTCATAATATCATTAAGTTTATTTGCGGCTTTTTCGACTTTATCAAAGTTACGGAAGTCAACCACCATGCTGAACTTGCCATTTCCAAGATTATAGATTGATGACTGTATATGTTCTGTTTTGTCAAGTTCTACCAGTCTGTCCGCAACAATTTTGAACAGCTTATTTAGTCCGCTTAAACCAAGCATATCAAATATTGCTCCATAATTTGCTATATTTATCATAATGATCTGCATTGGTTTTTCATTGGCAAATGCACGCTGTAAATCGTCAATATAAGCAGAATCCCTTCCAAGACCTGTCGTAATGTCGATGGTATCTTCCGGCCTTTGAACCATCATTGAAATGAATAATAGACCACATGAAGTCGCAAATAGTTCTACGATACACCAAGGGAAGAAAAGCTGTATTATTGAAGCAATCATGATAAATGGGATAACCGACATTAATGAAATGAAGCTGACTTTATTAAATAACTTTCTATAATGCCACAGGTATATTGTTCCAAAGAATACATAAAAAATAGCGACAATATGCAGAAGAAGAAAGCAGCTTCCACGTGTGTATGTATCATTTCCGTCAAAATAAAACATTATCTTTGTAAGCGGATTTGTAAGAAGTGCAAGCATAACAGTAAATATAGGAATATAAAGCGCTCCCTTTAATAACTTGCTCCACTTTAACTTATGCCATGTATCAGTACGTGCAATAAGATATACCATATACAATGGGGAAATGAGATTGTGTGACAGGAGAAATGCTGTGTGGAAAATATATTTTGCAACAACATTTCCCGGACCGAACTTGTCTAATTGAACTGCAATTACATCAGCGGCTACTGATATTAGCGATGTAACGAGCATGGCAAGATAATAATGGTTCTTTCTTCCTTTTGTCATTTTTTGAAAAAGAGTAGAAATTAATAAGATTAAAAAATAAAAAATGCACAATAGTTAAAGTAAATTATTTTTTCCATGAATTTTATCCTTTGCTATTTATGAATTTTATACTGGTGAACTAAACCAATATTAATTATGACAAAAAATTGGGAAAATTACAATAAAAAGTGATGACAGAAAAAATAATGTATCCTGTAAGATTAAATTACAAAGAAAAGTTCAGACGTCCGAACGAATAAAACATATTAAAGAATGGGGGTTCTTGATTATGTTACCAAATAAAATGGTTGAAAAAATCAAAGAAAATAAAGAGCATCAGACAGAGAAATATATTTATAAATATTATGATGGAAATGTTGCAATGAAACATAATTGCAAAGCATTCATTGAAAGATTTGATTTAAAAACACATGAAATAATAACAGTATGGCGAGATCCACTGGAGGAACAAGAAGTTCTCCCTCTGGCTGATGTATTAGATGAAGCAAATGATGATACATCAGTAAATCAATCGTCTGATATTGATGAAGCAGAAGATGCAGTTGATAAATATTGTCGCATACATCATGATATCACAGAAATAAGTAAATTAGTCAGTTATGGAGACCAGCTTCAACAATTCGGTCAGATAATTGCACAATCAATCATCAATGTAAAAAAAGAGTTCATCAAAATAGGTTATTGTCTTTATGAGATAAAAGAGAAAAAGTTGTATACACTTTGCAGCTGTAAAAATATTTATCACTATGCAGAATATAGATTTAACATATCAAGAGGTGCTTGCAATGAATACATAAATATTGTTGAAAGATTCTGTAAGAAAGATAATCAGGGTTGTGTATTGCCTGAACTGGAAGAAAAATATATTAACTATTCTTCATCACAGCTTGCATTAATGCAACGTATGGATGATATGCAATTACAATCAGTTAATGAAAATATGACTATAAGAGAAATGAAAGACTTGATGAAACCTGATGATGAAGCTTCTGTATCAGGTACTGCATCAGTGAAGAAATCAACAAAAGAAAATTTATTCAAAATTGATAATAAAGCTGATTTATTTGAAAAAATAGATTACTTAAAAGATTTATATGAGGATGGAGATAAGCTCCAGGAACAACACTGCTACATAGAAATAAATTTAGTTTATGACCAGTGATAATTAATCAGTTATTAAGGGTGATTCAATTATATCCCCTGAATATAAATACAAAAAAATAAAATGCGAAAAGTACGCAAGAAAGATGAGGTAGAAAAATGAATATTAAATTTGGTGCAATAAAAGGTATGGTAGTAGGAAAAAAAGACACAAAGTCAGCAGATGGAAAGAGTACATATTATAAGTTAAGTATAGTAATTGATGGTGAGGCAGGAATGATATCATGTACAGAAGATGTATTTATGAATGCGGATAATATGAAGGAATATAACATGTTTTTTGTATACAATGAAAGTTATAAATCATTATCCTTGAAAAAGATTGTTCCCGTAGATATTGGCAAGGTCAATACTGAGCCAACACGTCCGGCTAAATAGCCCCCTTTCCTGTCAGGGGACAGATGCTCTTCCCCTGATGGGATTAACATATAAGAAAGATGGAGGTTATTAAGTCATATGTCAAAAGTAGAAAAAATTAATGAATTAAAATATAACGAAAATATATATCTTGAGAATAACGTAGAGTTGTTCGTTTACCTTTACTCTTACTTTTCGCTGTATGAAAAATACAGTGAAGAGAACGGTATCAAGCATGATGCAAAGACCATTTTGATCAGTGCATCGGTTTCTAATCAATGTGTTACATTTTTAGCCGAGAAGGTAAAAATATCAATCGAACAAAACAGCACGTTACCTTTCTCAGAAGAGTTCATGCAGCTTGATTTCACACCACGTGGAGGAAGCAGTTTTCCTATCAGATGCCTGATAAACAACGATATGTATTCAGAAACATTTTATGTCAGGTTTCAGGATAATGGTAAATCAATAATTCCAACTATGATTTTATCGTGCTACGACGAATTGGTGCTTCGTGTCGATCCTGTCCCGGTCAGCATCTAGATCTTGCCAGAGGTCAGAAAAAAGATAACCAGTCACATATTTACTTTTAAAAAATAAATGGTACAATGTTCGGCACCGACGGAAATCTGAATATCTTATGTATCTTGCCGTCGGTCAGCTTCTCCCTTCATTTATTTTTTTAAAGTCAATATTGACGCCGACGATAAGCTGTAACATTTGTTATCAACACCAGCCTATTAATTACATGATTTATCCAGTAACGGTTATTTTACGCCTGATAATTTTATAAGACGATAAGCAAGGTTCATATATTTAACTACAAAGAAGCGTTTTTCTTAGGTTGTGCAGGAGCGCCTTTTGAAAAAGGGAATTTGCTTCTTTGGCCCCTTTTTCTGCTCCAAAGAACCTTAGAAAAACGGTTACAGTAGCGCCCTTCAAAGAGTTCATGAAAGCGTATAATGATTAATCAATCAAACGATAAGCAAGATTCAAATCTAGTCCTTCCCTTGTGGGGGAGATAAGGGAAGGACAATATTTCTTAGAGTATGTACTTTATACTCTTAGAAATATAGGATGGGATTGGGTGGGAAGCTGATGAGCAAAAAAATAAATAAAATAATAAGGAGAAAAAACAATGTTTTCAAGTAATGGAATGTATTTAATAGTATTTATCTTATGTATCTTTGCCGGATATAACCTGCATAAAGCAAAGAAAAAAAGAAATAAAGAAAAAGAAACTTCTGCAGAAGTATCAGAAGCAATAGGAGCTATGACAAAAGAGATTCAGCACCAGCTGGAACTTGCCAACAAAGAGAATGAGGTAGAACAAAATGAAAAAACAAAACTTAATGAAGAAGCTTAAGTTATTAATGATGTTAACTCTTGCTTTAACAGTAACAACTGCATTTACATCTTCCCCTGCATCAGCAAAGACAACAAAAATCTTTAAACCTGTATCCCAGGAAAATGCAGAAAGGAACAGTACAGAAGCAGAAACAAACATAAATGACAGCCAGGGAGAAAAGCAGACTACAGAAATACAGAAAAGTAAAAAGAGACAAAGTACATTAAAAAAGGCTGGAGACTCTGGTTCAAAAGATCCTACACCACCAACATCTTCTCCTGAAGAAACAAGTACAGTAACACCTGCTCAGGAAGAAACAACTTCACCAGCCGATAAAGAAACATCTGATAAACAAGAAACTGATGATAAAGAAACCGAATATGAAGTATTAACAGATATACGATGTATCATGTTCGGTATACTCTTAGCACTTGGTGTACTTCTTGGAATAGGAATATCAATAAGCATACAGAAAGGAATAAAATGATATTTGTAAATGGTTCAAGTATAACATTTGAAGAAATAATACAATTAGTAGTATATAGTGCTGTGTCAGGAATGGCCCTATCACTTTTAATGTGGTTTATAGGCTATGTAATAAGGTCATTTTTCAGCATTATTAATAAAGCTATGACGCTGTAAAGCATCATATAAATAATAAAACAAAGGAGGTGATTAACATGATACCAGTATCAGTATTAGGTGCAGAGTCAGCACTTTCAACAGATATTGCCGGAGTAGTAACAACATTTACTACAGGAATGTCAGATGTAAAGGACCAGGCATTATCATTGTTAAATACAGCCGCACCATACATTATTACAATAGTAGCAGCAGTCATTGTAATAAAGTTTGGAATCGGACTGTTAAAGCACTTCAAAGCGTAAG
>JALERT010000124.1 GCA_022764445.1 Lachnospiraceae bacterium
TCACAAACCATATTTTTGAAATGAAGATTATGTGTCTTTATGTAACCAATAACTGCTCCTGGTGACCATTTCTCAATAACAATCTTTTGTTCGATAAATTTTGCGAAGTCTATATCATTACCAATTTTCAGATTAGCTACACCCTTGTTTATTTTGGCATCCTCATATTTACGTTGAGCAACGTCTGCCATGTAAACATATTCTTCTGTATAGTCTGAGTTCAAATGCTTACAGGTTCCTCTTTTAATCTCATTGTAAATTGTCTTTAATGATTTTCTAAGAGTTTTGGAAATATCCTTTTTACTCATTCCTGCTTCTAACATTCCCTCAAGTTTATATCGTTCCTGTTCAGTAAAATATTTTCCCATAGCAGCCACCCCCCATGATATTACATTTAATTATTTGTCTTGTTTACATTTTCTTCATCTATTCTTAAAAATGTATTTTTTCCTAACAACATTGCTTTCGTTTGTAATGAAGCCAACATTGTCAAAACTTCTTCTTTATCATCTGTAATGCAAATCCGATTAAGACAACCTATACACATATCATATAAATTGTTTTTTTCGTCTTCTGTCAATCTTTCCTCTAAAAAATATCCGTGTATCTTCATTCTTAACTCCTCACTATATTCTTATTTTTCTTTTTTGTTTATTTCACAATATGTCACCTTCTGCTTTGCCCCTGGAATCGTTACTGTTTTCATAAAATCAATATCTGAACCGAAGTTTATAATAAATTCTTCTATAGGACCATTTGCAAGATAAGGATCTACACGATTTATATTTTTGCTACAGTAATATCTCTTTTTATTTTTTAGTTCGTGTGCTGTATCCTTTGTGATGTATTTGGTTATGTATGATGATACCCGTCCATTATCTTTTACTTTTGTTGCTGTTGTAAATCCATAATGCCAATCAGTCCAGTTGTATATTATCTCTCCATCATCATCTACATGACCTGATTCAATAAAATGGCATCTTCCAGTATCAGCTAATAATCCATGAAAATGATAATTCTTTTTATCACTATGAAGTTCAGGAACAATTAAATATTTTATATCATTCGCTTTTCTTTTTCTGATATTGTTTAAAAAGTTTGTCAGCTTTTTAACTGTTGTGTCGTAATCTGAAGCATCAAATATCTTTCTGTCTATCGTTATTGTGATGAACCAATCCCAGTGATTACTTCTGGTAATGTGATATATCTGTCGTTTTGTTCTGTTCTGCGATACATTCAGACAATGTTCTTTCTGCTTATCTGTCCTAAACTCATTTTTTTTAAATTGTTCTGCTGCATCAAATGCTTTTTCGTTTTCATAATCCTGATATAAATCTGTTCCAGGGTGATTAATTTTATTATCTTGTGTTTTTTTTGAAACAGAACGTCCAAAGAGTTCAATGTGTGTACCATCAACATAATCATATATTTTTGTGTTATAAGACTTACTCATATCTTTTACAACGTTCAGACGTTTGAACGTTTTCCCCTTTTTTTATGATGTGACTATAACTTGTTGCTATAGTCAAGTAATATAAATATATATATTATTAAATAACAAATGGTAAATCAGATTCATCTCCTTTAAATTCATAAAAATCATTCTCATGGTATTTATCATAATAGATTTCTTCATAAAGTTTATTTATAACCTGGAGAGCTTCCAGCCATGACAATGATTTTTCTTTCTGTATTTTCTTAGCATAATCAAAATCATACATACCATATTTACGATAAAAAAGTGAATCTACAGTTTCTTTTTTCTCTGTTTTTTTCAATCATTTACACCCCCCTTTCATGATTTTTGAGCAACAAAATAAAAGCCTTTTAAAATGTGGGTTGCGAGCACTCACCCACATTTTAAAATTCTTTTATTTATTTTTCAAAAATCATAAATGTGTCATAAATGTTGAAATATTTCTTTTTTCCCCTGAATGCCTTCACCTCCACTACATCTTTACCGGATCTCCATATTTTTTTATACTTGAATAAAGTAAAGCCGCATAACATTGATATAAATAGTTCTATGCTATTCCCATACTTTAAATTTGTATGCAGATAGAAATACTCCGCCTGCGGCACTATACGTTTATCAAGTGCCTTTTCGTTCTGCGTTATCAATATAACATTTGAATCTATACCACATATCTTTCTATGCTGCGAAAAAAAATAATTCCAATCATCACGTCCGGGAGCGTTCCAATGCCTGCTATCAAAAAGAAGCTGGCACTCATCAAGAACTACTAATACTTTTCTTTTTCCATATTTTTCAAAATAATTTCTACAGGCACACTCTATCAAATGAGGAGAATACTTTATAGACTGGTTATCTAATGTGACCAATCTTGATTTTTTATGTATCTTTAACCCCTTTGCATTTACCGGAAAATTTGTAATGACAAGACGGCCCAGGGCAAGAGCTTCTACTATATCCTTTGCAGCGTGTAATGACTTACCTGATCCAGGAGTACCCAAGTATGATACTACCATTTCAATCACCCCCACCACGTTTTATTAATGATAAAACTTTATCTATGATTTTTTGAACAGATGGCTTACAGAACATAAATATGTATAAAGCAGATACGCATAAAAGCCATGCAGTATATATTTTTGCAAGGACATTAAATGGAACAAGCCAGTTAATCCAACCCATATAATCAGTTAAGGCATCTACAAATCCTGTAATATAACCTGACACATCAAAAGGTTTAAGTATTCCATAGAGCCATGACATAAGCCTTTTCAAAGCAGCAATCATCAGACTACACCTTCTTTCATCAATATAACTACATCTACTGTATGTTTAACCATACCGCAGAGGAATATAATAACAGACATTTGCCTAAACATAGAAGCGACGCTGTCAAACTGGGAAAGGTCTATTATAAAAGAAAAGTCAAACCCTGGCATTGTAACATTACCTACATGCTTTTCATCTAGTTTTATATTTACTTTCTTATAAGGTGTTACAGGCTCAGCAGACATGGCATCTAAAACTAGTTTAGGAATAAATACAAC
>JALERT010000128.1 GCA_022764445.1 Lachnospiraceae bacterium
TGCTTTTCTTTTTTTATACTTTACAATACCTGCCGCTTCATCAAAAAGTTCACGTCTTTCTTCCGGCTTACCACTAAGTATCTTATCAATCTGTCCCTGACCAATGATAGAATATCCTTCTTTACCTATACCGGTATCAAAAAGAAGCTCCTGCACATCCCTGAGTCTGCATGGAGCACCATTTAAAAGATATTCACTCTCTCCGGAACGGTAAACTCTTCTTGCAATCTTGACCTCTTCATAAGGAACATTCAGCTTATGATCTTCATTATTGATAGTAATTGCAACATATGCAAAACCAAGTGGCTTCCTAAGCTCTGTACCTGCAAAAATGACATCCTCCATCTTAGCACCACGAAGCTGCTTTGCACTCTGTTCACCAAGAACCCATCTTACTGCATCAGCAACATTACTCTTTCCACTTCCGTTAGGTCCAACAATTGCTGTTATACCATGATGAAATTCAAAGACAAGTTTATTGGCAAACGACTTAAATCCATGAACTTCAAGACTCTTTAAATACATCAGTTATCTCCCTTGCTTTTTATAAGTTCCAAGCTTTAATATCGCCTGATAAGCGGCTGACTGTTCAGCCTTCTTTTTGGTTCTTCCGGTAGCTGTAGTTATCTGTTTTCCTTCTATATTGACAGAAACCGTAAATGATTTGTTATGATCAGGTCCTTCCTCTGAAAGGAGCTTATATTCAAGTTCTTTTTTCTCACCCTGAACAATCTCCTGAAGAATGGTCTTGCTGTCATAAAATAACTTCTTATGCTCTATATCTTTTAATATAAATTCCTGTATATACTCTCTGGCACGTTCAAATCCGCCGTCAAGATATATGGCTCCTATGGTTGCTTCCAGAGTATCCGATAAGATGGAATCTCTCTCCCTTCCTCCTGTAAGGTCTTCTCCTTTTCCAAGAAGAATATATTCTCCAAGATTCATCTCTCTTGCGCATAAAGCAAGTGTCGGTTCACACACATAACTTGCCCTGATACGTGTCAGATCACCTTCCGGATTAGTAGGGTTGTCCTTGTAAATATACTCACTTGACACTAACTCAAGTACAGCATCTCCCAGAAATTCTAATCTCTCATTACATTCATACTTCTTTAATCTGTTTTCATTAGAATATGAACTGTGTGTCAATGCAGTAATCAGAAGTTCCGGGTGTTCAAACTGGTATTTTATCTTTTTCTCAAATTCAATAATTTTTTCTTTCTTCATCTCTAATTTCTCCTGTTATGGTAACTGTCATAAAAATGAACAGTTGTTACAATTCACTGTAATGAACAGTTACCTGTAAATACTATAAGACACATATCACTCTTACTTCCTGTGTGGTACTATCTTACATCAGATATAACCTGAAAAAGATCACCTACTGTTTTAATATTTTCAGCATCTTCATCCTGTATAATTATATCAAACTCCCCTTCAACACCCATAACTATCTGAAATAATTCAAGAGAATCTGCTCCAAGATCACCTGCAAAAGTCATATCTTTTTTTATATAATCTGGCTCAACAGATAATATTTCTGCAATAATCGATTGAAGTTTTTCAAATTCCATACGGCACCACCTTATTTAATAATGATTTTTCCTAATCAACAGTCAAATTCTCTTTAATCTTCTCATTTATTTTTTCTTCACTGAACTGCGTACATTGTTTTATAGCCTGCTTTATTTCAAGGTTTGAAGAACTTCCATGAGCCTTTACAACAAGGCCGTTAAGTCCAAGAAGTGGTGCACCGCCCTGATCTGAAACATCGAACTGCTTCATTGTTTTTTTCAGTGCCGGCTTTATAAGTAATGCTCCTATCTTGCTTCTAAGTGTAGACATAAGGCCTTCCTTAACTTTATGAAGAAGAGTTGAGGCAAGACCTTCATAAAGTTTAAGAATTACGTTACCTACAAATGCCTCACATACGATAACATCAGCATCACCTTTTGGTATATCCCTTGCTTCGATACTTCCAACAAAGTTAATATCGGTACATTCTTTTAATAAAGGATATGTTTCTTTTACAAGCATATTACCTTTTTCTTCCTCTGCACCTATATTAACTATAGCAACTTTGGGATTTTCCACACCAACTACATTTTTCATATAGATAGAACCCATCTTTGCAAACTGGACAAGATGAGATGACCTTGCATCAACGTTGGCACCGCAGTCAATAAGAAGTGACGCACCCTTTTCAGTTGGGATAAGTGGAGCTAAAGGAGCTCTTTCCACACCTTTAATTCTTCCAACTATAAACTGGCCTCCAACAAGGATTGCTCCGGTACTTCCTGCAGAAACAAACGCATCAGCCTCTCCATGTTTTACGAGATTCATACCAACTACAATCGATGAATTTTTCTTCTTTCTTATTGCCATAACAGGTGGTTCATCAAAACCAATCACATCATCTGCATGTACTATCTCTATCCTCTTCTCATCATATGTATATTTACTGAGTTCCTTCTTAATGTCATCTGTTCTTCCTACAAGTATAACATTAATATTATCAGCCTCATTTAAAGCATCAACAGCTCCATGCACAGGTGCTTCAGGAGCATTGTCTCCTCCCATTGCATCAACAACAACTTTTATCTCTGCGCTCATAATCTGCCTCCAATTTTATTAATTTTATTTTAATCTTTCTTATAGAAAAATGATTTGTATGTTGAAAATCCTGATTCAGCCGGATTAATTATCTGCTCTGTACTTCCAACAAATAAAATACCATCTTTTTTCAATGAATCATTAAATTTTTTATAAATAACATTCTTAGCTTCCTCTGTGAAGTATATCATAACGTTTCTGCATACAATCATATCAAGATTAGTCGGATATGGATCTTTCAAAAGATTATGCTGCTTAAACTCCACACATTTTTTTACATCTTCTGATATCTGGTAACTTCTCGAACCGACTTTAGTGAAGTACTTATTTACATATTCATTAGGAAGGCCTTTAAGACTCTTTTCGTCATAAATTCCAACATGAGCCTTTTCTAAAACCTGTTTATCTATATCGGTTGCAATGATTTTTATCTTATTTAATGGAATAAACTTTGCAAGAAGCATAACAAGTGTATATGGCTCATCACCTGTAGAACATGCAGCACTCCATATCTTTACATTATTGCCAAAACGTTCAAAAAGATAAGGAAACATCTCATTCTCTAAAAGCTTCCACTGCTCAGGGTTACGGTAAAACTCTGATACATTTATTGTAAGGTATGCAACGAACTCCTCAAGCATATCCTTATTGGACTTTAGTGCTTTTACATATTCATCATATGATGATATCTTACACTTAGTAATAAGTGAATCAATACGTCTTTTCATCTGTCTTTCTTTATAACAATTTAGATCAATCTTAGTCAGCATATAAATATCTGACTTAAACTTTTCATAATCTCCCATAATATATCCCTCCTTTTTTAAATTATACACTTCCATAAAGTAAAAAACGCCAATCCGCATACACGGATTGGCGAACAAAAATCAATTACTCTGCTGTAGTCTCTTCAACAGACTCTTCATCCGTCTGAGCATCATTTAATAATGCTTTAATACTTAAGCTAATTTTATGTTCTTCTTTATTGAAATCTACTACTTTAGCTTCAACTTCCTGTCCTATTTTTAAAACATCTGATGGCTTATCAACATGCTCTTTTGAAATCTGTGATACATGTAAAAGTGCATCAACACCAGGCTCTAACTCGATAAATGCACCAAAGTCAGCCATTCTTGCAACCTTGCCTTTAACTACAGTACCAACGCTGTACTTCTCATCAGCCTTAAGCCATGGATTCTGGTCTTCAAACTTAAGACTAAGTGCAATCTTGTCATCTTTGATATCTTTAATAAGAACCTTTGTCTTGTCTCCAACACTAAATACTTTCTTAGGATTCTCAACACGTCCCCATGACATCTCTGAGATATGAAGGAGACCATCAGCACCGCCTAAATCGATGAATGCACCAAAATCTGTAAGATTCTTAACTGTTCCTTCTACAACATCGCCAACATTAATCTTAGCAAATAACTCTTCCTGGAGTTTCTTCTTTTCTGCAACTAAAAGCTGCTTTCTGTCACCGATGATTCTTCTCTTCTTAGGATTGAACTCACTTATAACAAATTCTATCTCCTGTCCTTCATACTTTGAAAGACCTTTCTCATAAGTATCAGATACAAGGCTTGCAGGAATAAATATCTTTGTCTCGTCAATAACAACGCTTAATCCACCTGCTAATACATTTGAAACCTTTGCCTTTAAGACTTCTTTATTCTCAAATGCTTCTTTGATGCGCTCATTGCTCTTGTCCATAGCAAGACGCTTGTAAGTAAGAAGAACCTGTCCCTCACCATCGTTAACCTTAAGAACTTTTGCGCTCATTGTATCGCCTTCTTTTACTTCTTCTCTAAGGTCGATACCTGCTTTATTACTATATTCGTTTCTGGTAATGATACCATCGGCTTTATATCCGATATTTAAAACGATTTCATCTTCCTTAACGCTGATAACTGTCCCTTCTACAATCTCTCCATTGTGGATTGTTACTAATGATTCTTCCAATAACTGTTCAAATTCATTGTTCATTTCTGACATATGTTTGAACCTCCTTAATAATATTATTTGGGGTAGATGCCCCGGCAGTAATACCCACGCTACGAAAAGATTGAAGTTTTTTCAAATCCAGGTCATCAAGTGTCTGTATAAAATACGTATCCGAGCACTTGCTTTTACATATTTCATAAAGCTTCTGTGTGTTCGAACTATGTTTTCCACCTATTACTAACATCGCGTCGGATTGTTCTGCAATAGTACCCGCTTCTGTCTGACGCTCTTCGGTAGCGTTGCAAATTGTATTCATAACATTTATATCATAACTCTTTTTTGCTAAAATATCAACTATATCTTTGAATTTCTTGTAATTAAATGTCGTCTGGGCAACAATACAAACTTTTTTTTCATAATCCAGAGATAATTTTTCTGCCTCAGAGGTACTTTCTATGATATAAGCATTATTTTCACACCATCCGTTTATCCCTTCTACCTCAGGGTGGTTTTCATTACCTATTATTACAATCTGGTTTCCCTCTTTATATTTTTCCTGAACGATACGGTGGATCTTTGCAACAAACGGGCATGTTGCGTCAACTATATTAACTTTCTTCGCCTTAAGCTGATTATATATGTCTTCTGAAATGCCATGAGAGCGTATTATTACCGTAATGTTCTCCCCATCTTTTATATCATTGACAGAATTAATAACATTTACACCTTTTTTTTCTAAATCATTTACTACCTGTTCGTTGTGGATAATCGGACCAAGTGTATACACTTTCTTTCCTTTTGCAGCTTCAGAATAGACCATTTCTACAGCTCTTTTTACTCCAAAACAAAACCCGGCACTTTTAGCAACTTTGACCTCTCTCACAATATTCCTCCGGTTTACTGATTTTTTACTATATATCTTTTACCTTTGATTTATAAATATCTATTATCGCCTTTACTACCTGTTCTATATTCATATCAGATGAATCAAGATATACTGCATCCTCTGCCTGCTTAAGAGGAGCAATTTCCCTGTTCATGTCCTGCTCATCTCTTGCAATTATATCCTTTTCAATCTGCTCAATATCACACTCTATTCCTCTCTCTACCTGTTCAGCATATCTTCTTCTTGCCCTTTCAGCCGAACTTGCGGTTAGATAGATTTTTACCTCTGCATCAGGAAGAACACATGTACCGATATCCCTTCCATCCATTATTACATTCTTCTTTGAAGCAAGTTCTCTTTGAAGACTAAGAAGCTTTTCTCTTACAACAGGATACTTTGATGTATCTGATGTCATCCTGCTTACTTCCTCAGTACGGATAAATGCATTAACATTCTCACCATTTAACATAACCTGCTGCTCACCATTCACATAATCTATAGATACCTGAATGTTGTCACATACAGCCGTAATTCTGTCTTCTTCATCTGATTTTATACCATTCCTTATAAAATAAAGAGCCATTGAACGATACATCGCTCCTGTATCGACATAAATAAATCCTAATTCTTTTGCTACCTTTTTTGCTATTGTACTTTTACCTGCTCCTGCAGGTCCGTCTATTGCTATATTATGCATTTTTCTCCCCTTCTTAAATTCCATATTTTTTATTTAATATCTGTTGTTCTACTTTATTTTTAGTCCTCTGCTGATGACATTCCTGCAAGGTATCCCGTTGACCAGGCTATCTGAAGATTATATCCTCCGGTTACTGCATCAAGGTCTATAACCTCGCCTGCAAAATACATCCCCTTTACAAGTTTTGATTCCATTGTTGCAGGATTTATATCTTTTACGCATACACCGCCCTTTGTAATTATTGCTTCATTAAATCCACGAAGACTTACAGGTGTCAGAACTATATTTTTTAAAAGTTTCACAAGATTTTCTCTTTCTTCCCTTGTCACTTCATTGACCTTTTTTTCAGGTTGTATTCCTGATAATTCCACAATTACTTTTATCATCTTATTGGGAAGCAGTTTTCCAAGACTGTTTTTAAACATACTGTTTTTACATTCTTCAAAGTCCCTAAGTATTCTTTCATCAAGCTGCTTTTCACTTAGTGCGGGCTTTAAATCTAAAGTTACTTTCATATTGGATAATGTTCTGCCTGATGCATAACAGCTTGCAGTAAGAACAAGAGGACCGCTTATTCCAAAGTGGGTAAAAAGCATCTCCCCCAGTTCTTCATAAAGTACCTTTTTTCCATCTGTAAGCTTTAATTTCACATTTTTAAGTGAAAGTCCCTGAAGTTCTTTTACAAATTCTTCTTTTATATTAAATGGAACAAGAGATGGGGAACACTCTTTTATTTTGTGACCGGATTCTTTTGCCATCTCATAACCATCACCTGTAGAACCGGTTGAGGGATATGAGCATCCTCCAGTTGCAATTATTATACTGTCTGCCTTAAGAAACTTTTTTTCTTTTTTCCAGGCTATGACATTTACACCTTTAACCTCATTATCCTCAATCTTTATATTCTTTACTTCTGCATGAAGTATAATATCTACATTTCTCTCTTTCATACTCTTTTGGAGCGTACTTATTACATCAGAAGATTTGTCAGATACAGGAAATACTCTGTTACCTCTTTCTGTCTTAAGCTTAAGACCTTCGTCTTCAAGAAATGATATAACTCTGCTGCTGTCAAAAGTATAAAAAGCACTGTAGAGAAATTTAGGATTGGAAATGACATTTTTTAAAAGATTTTCTACATCACTGTCGTTAGTAACGTTACATCTTCCTTTTCCCGTAATGTAAACTTTTTTGCCAAGTTTTTCATTTTTTTCACATAATGTTACTTTAGCACCCATATCAGCAGCGGCTATCGCTGCCATCATTCCGGCAGCACCACCGCCTATTACTACTATTTCTTTCAATCCTCTTCTAACCTTTCTAATACAAGTTCCAAAGCACTGTCTCTTGCCTGGATTCTGACCTGCTGCCTGTCACCTTCAAAATGATAATGCCTTGATACTGTTTTTCCATTGTAGTAAGAACCTATATAAACAGTTCCTGCCGGTGTTCCGTCGTCCCCATCATAAGGTCCTGCGTACCCGGTAACAGAAACTGTCACCTCCGAACCTGTCGCATCTGCAGTTCCCTTTGCCATTTCTTCTGCCACCTGTGCACTTACTACAGTGTATTTATCTATTGTCTCTTTTTGCACTCCCAAAAGTTTCATTTTCACCCTGTTGGAATACGTTACATAGCCCTCTTCAAATACATCCGAAGCTCCGGATACATCAACTATTCCAGCGGCAATCATGCCGCCTGTACACGATTCTGCTGTTGATATATGAAGTTTTTTTTCTTTTAATAACTGTACAAGCCTCTGTGCAGTAGTCATACAACATCTTTCCTCCTAGTATAAGAATATGATGATTCCTCCTACATAGCGCCGTCATCCATTACATGCCAGTTCTTCACAAGATAATCTACAAGAGAAATGACTGTTAATGCTATGGCAGCGTATATAAATACCAATTCAATAATGTTCATTACTTCTCCACCAAAGTCAGCAATAAGAAGTATAGACATAAGCATCTGAACTATTGTTTTTATCTTGCCCCACCAGCTTGCGGCAAGCACGACACCTGCATCTGATGCAACAAGCCTGAAACCACTTATGATAAATTCCCTGCTTATGATAACTATTACGCCCCATACAGGCATTTTACTGTCAGGGTTTGATATAAAGCAAATAAGTGCAGAACTTACAAGAAGCTTGTCAGCAAGTGGATCCATAAATTTTCCAAAGTTTGAAATCAGATTATATTTTCTTGCAATATATCCGTCTAAAGTATCAGAAAGACTTGCAACAATGAATATTACTAATGCGATATATTTTGAATACGATACATAATCTGTTAACATAAAAAAGACAAAAAACGGTATCATAAATACCCTGAACATTGTGATTTTATTTGGTAAATTCATAACTAATCCCTTACCTTTCGTCTAATATTTTGTAATGCGTTATTCTACTATATCACCTATTAAATCATACTCTTTTGCCCCGGTTATTTCAACCTTTACAAAATCTCCCGAATCAAGATGCCAGTCTGAGCTTATAAAAACATATCCGTCTACATCAGGTGCATCCATATATGTCCTTGCAATATACACTCCCTCATCAGGAAGACTGCCTTCTATCATTACGTCAAAGTCATCGCCTATACGCTCTTTTCCCTTTTCAAATGCAATCTCCTGCTGTATCTCCATTATCTCATCACGCCTTGCTTCCTTGACATCCTCAGGAACCTGTCCTTCCATCTCTGCCGCCGGCGTGTCTTCTTCCCTTGAATAAGTAAATACACCTAATCTTTCAAATCTAAGCTTTTTAACGAATTCCTTTAATTCTTCAAAATCCTCTTCTGTTTCTCCCGGGAAGCCTGTTATAAGTGTAGTACGAAGGGCGATATCAGGAATTTTTTTCCTAAGCCTGTCCACTATACTGATTATCTCATTCTTATCAGTCCTTCTTCCCATTTTTTTTAATATATTATCTGAACCATGCTGTATAGGTATATCAAGATATTTACATACCTTAGGAAGCTCTGCTATGGTATCTATAAGTTCATCTGTTATTTCCTCAGGATAGCAGTAAAGTATCCTTATCCACCTTAATTCTTCTATCTCTGACAGTCTTCTAAGAAGCTTTGGAAGACTTTTCTCTCCGTATAAATCTTTTCCGTAAAGTGTTGTCTCCTGTGCTACAAGAATTATTTCCTTAGCTCCATTTTCTACAAGATGCTCTGCCTGCTCAATGAGATTGTCCATTGGAACACTTCTGTACTTTCCCCTTACCTTCGGAATGACACAGTACGTACAGCATTTATCACATCCCTCTGCGATTTTAAGATAAGCATAATATCCACCTGACATACTGTCCCTGTCTGTAAGAGGAGTAGGAAGATAATTTATGTCCTCAAAGCTTTCTACGACTACTCCTTTATTGTTGAGAGCCTCTTCTATCTTCTCTGTAAGCTTTTCATATCCCATTGTTCCAACTATGAGATCTACCTCAGGTATATCTTCTTTGATTTCCTCGTGGTAACGCTGTGCAAGACATCCCGCTGCCACAAGCAATTTACATCTTTCTTCTTTATATGCTGCAAGTTCAAGAAGTGTATTAATACTTTCTTCTTTGGCATCACCTATAAAGCAGCATGTATTTACAACAATCACATCAGCCTCGGATGCATCATCAGTAAGTGCATATCCTGACTTTCTTAAATTTGTTATCATCATCTCACTGTCTACAAGATTTTTATCACATCCGAGCGAAACAAAATATATATTCACGTCATACTCCATTCTACATTTCTTTACATTATTTCATATCTCTTATAGCTGATTCTACACAGTTATTCATAAGCATAGCTATTGTCATAGGACCTACTCCACCCGGAACAGGTGTTATGGCTCCTGCCACATCCTTTACTGACTCAAAATCAACATCTCCGCAAAGCTTTCCATTCTCGTCTCTGTCCATTCCAACATCAATTACAGTTGCACCTTCTTTAACATACTCTGCATCAACAAACTTTGACTTTCCTATTGCAACTACAAGTATATCGGCTCTTTTAGCTACTGCTTTTAAATCAGGTGTATGGGAATGGCATACGGTAACTGTTCCATTTTCTCTTAAAAGAAGCATAGCCATAGGTTTACCTACAATATTACTTCTGCCGATAATAACGCACTCTTTACCGTCTATCTCTATATCTGAACGTTTTAAAAGCTGGATTATACCAGCCGGTGTACATGATACAAATCCCGGCTGGCCAATGCTTAGTGCTCCTACACTCTGAGGATGGAAACCATCTACATCCTTAGAAGGAGTAATTGTTTTAATAACCTTATCTTCATCTATATGAGAAGGTAATGGAAGCTGTACAAGTATCCCATTAACATCAGCTCTTTCATTAAGAGATTCTATGAGTTCAAGAAGTTCCTTTTCTGTAGTCTCCTCAGGAAGCTCATAAGCAAGTGACTTGATTCCCACATATTCACATGCTTTTTTCTTATTGCCTACATATACTGTGGATGCAGGATTATTT
>JALERT010000130.1 GCA_022764445.1 Lachnospiraceae bacterium
TATGTATCTGAACTGACTTTCTTAATCTTATCTGTAACATCTTTTGCTTTAGGATCATCATCAGCAGACTTAACCTTCTCCATATCATCTAAGTCTACACCGCTTAAATCCTGAACTTTGACAGTTATGGAATTCATGGCATCTGTCATAAAATTCTCACCGTCACAATAACTGCTTAAAAGCTTTTTCTTCTGATCATCTGTATAAATTGTAGGATTAAGACAGTCATAACATACACTTGAAAGGATATCTGTTCCAGGTGCAGCTATATCTACTGTCTCAGCACCATAATTTGAAAAATCAGCTACACCATCACTTTCTGTAGAAGCGCCGACTACTATATTGTTGTCACTGTAGTCATTTGCAGGATATACAGCTTCTTTATCTGCATTTACACCATCATTACCAGCTGCAATGACAGATACAATTCCTTCTGCATCAGCAAGACTTAACACTTCCTTAAAACCACTTGATTCATTATTACCTCCCCATGAGTTGTTAACTGCAACAACATTTGTGCCAAGCTCTTTAGCTTTTAATACATAGTAATATGAACCTATAGCTCCATATGTATCGCCCATTCCAGACTCTGACAAAAACTTAAGAGCCATGATTTTTACATTTTTCTGTGCAATTCCGGCTATACCTGCTTTGTTGTTAGCTTTAGCTGCTATTATACCTGCACAGTGGCTTCCATGACCGCAGTCATCCATTGGATCATCATCCATATTGACAAAATCATAACCATGCTTACCTGCTAACTGTGTACTCTTATATGGATTGTCCCATATCACATCTTTTAAATCTTCATGTTTATAATCAACACCCGAATCAACTATAGCGATAACTGCTTCACCTGTTGATGGTTTTGATGTATTCCAGATAGCCTGTGGATTTACATCTGCACCTTCTTTTCCATTATTCTGCTTTTTATTGTCAACCGCCCACTGGAAATCAGAATATGTGTCATCTGTAATACCTGAAGCACTTATTTTGTAGTTTGGCTCTGCGTACAAAACATTTTCATCTTTGCTATATTCTTTTATAAGTTCTTTTGTTGATAACTTATCAGAATGTATCTTCTGTATATAAAGTCCACTTGCTAAATTCTTAGAAGCTTTCTTTAAAGTCTTTTTATCCAAAGTATTATCTGTAAAATCATATGAGTCTACTACTTTGATATCTTTGTTTACTTCTTTTGAATATTTACCTGCTTTCTTTAACGAATTAATATTACTGTTTTTCTTATAAGTAAGAATTACATCGCCTTCAATATAATTCTTCTCATCCTTATCACTTTTATTATTCGTAAAATTGTTAGAATAATTTTTCTTATAAGAATTATTCAGCTTTGTATCGATTACTTTCTTAACGTCTTTCTTACTGACACTTGCAGAAGCAACCGGTGTGGCACTTATTCCATTTGTCATACTGCATACCATTGCAGCAGATAAAAGTAAAGACCATATCTTTTTTTTCATAAATTACCTCCTTAAAAGGAATTTTGCTACTGTACATAACTATTGTATTACAATAACGAAATTCTTCATAATGCTATTGTTTTCAGTTACTTTACCACATAATTATATATTTCGTTCACCTCCCAACAATTACAATTAATTTTACCATTTTTTTACTAATAATAAAATTAATTATTTTTTAAATTTAAAAACTGCTGGCAGGTTTTATGAATGTAGTAAATGAAAGGCTGAACTGTTACAAAACTGCTGTTAATTTTTATGAATGTAGTGAATGAAAGTCTGAACTATACTATAGTCAGAAAAGAGTTCCTAAAACGGAACTCTTCAATTTATAACATAAACTATTTAAATTTATATAATTTTTGATTATAGTATTTATTTTTCCTCATATAATTTCTGGATATCATCAAAAATATAATCAAAAATTGAAGGCATGCCGATAAATTCACACCCATATAATGTTTTACCATCGTCTTTCTTTGATCTTCTGATTATCCTCACAACACAGTTAAGACAATCTTCCTCATTTTCAAATTCAAGACGTGAATTAAAATAATATCCTATAGGTAATATACTTTCAGTAACAAATCCTAAACCATATTTAGAAATATCAACAACTTCAATAGGTGCATTAATATTACTTACCTTTACATTGTCCTGCTTAAATAAAGATGAAACTTCAAGGTTCATCTTTACCTTTACTCTCTTGCCTCTCCTATGCTCTACCATACCTTCTCCCCCTTCATAAAATAGGTAAGTGATAAGGAATCCCTTCACTTCATGGGTTTCTCCTATTAATTAAGAATCTCCTGCAGAATCTGATTAACCATTCCAGGATCAGCCTTACCCTGCATCGCTTTCATTGTCTGTCCTACAAGGAATCCTATAGCCTTTTTCTTACCACTCTTGTAGTCTTCTACTGACTGTGGATTTTCTGCTACGATTTTTTCAATAGTACTTCTAAGTGCTCCGTCATCTGCAACAGTCTTAAGGCCATTTTCTTCAACATATTTTTCTGGATCTATATCATCTGTAAATATTTTTTCAAATACTTCTTTGGCTACAGAACTGTTAATTTCTTTTGCTTCTGTCATATTGATGAGCTTGGCAAGATTTTCCGGTGAGAACTTAAGCTGCTCAGGCTCCATCTCATTTTCTTTCATAAGACGCATTGTTTCAACCATAAGCCAGTTAGATACTTTCTTAGGATTGTTGCAGATAGCTGTAGTTGCTTCAAATAAATCTGCAAGATGCTTATTGCCTGTAAGGATTTCTGCATCATACTCAGGTATTTTGTATTCTTCCACATAGCGTTTTAACTTTTCATCCCTGAATTCAGGCTGTCTTGATCTGATTTCTTCAAGCCATTCATCACTTATTACTATAGGGACAAGATCCGGCTCCGGGAAATATCTGTAATCCTGTGCATCTTCTTTTGAACGCATGGCATATGAATACTCTTTAGTATCATCCCATCTTCTTGTCTCCTGAATAACTTCCTGACCTGATTCGATAAGATCTATCTGTCTTTCCCTTTCGCCTTCAATAGCACGTGCTATTGCCTTAAATGAATTAAGGTTCTTCATCTCTGTACGTGTTCCAAATTCTGTAGAACCGACTTCCCTTACAGAAAGATTTACATCAGCTCTCATAGAACCTTCCTGAAGTTTACAGTCAGAAGCACCAAGATACTGTACTATAAGTCTTAACTTTTCAAGATATGCTATAACCTCTTCTGCTGAACGCATATCAGGCTCTGAAACAATTTCGATAAGAGGTACACCTGAACGGTTAAAATCAACAAGTGAACTTTCTCCCCATTCATCATGTACAAGCTTTCCTGCATCTTCTTCCATATGAATCTCATGTATACCGATACTTTTTTCTATACCTGACTCTGTTTTTATATCAACGTGACCATTTCTGCAGATTGGCTGATAAAGTTGTGATATCTGATAGTTCTGTGGATTGTCAGGATAGAAATAATTCTTACGGTCAAATTTACAATTCTGTGTGATTGTACAATTAGTAGCAAGTCCTACGGCTACTGCATGTTCTACTACTTTTTTATTAAGTACAGGCAGTGATCCCGGCATACCTGTACAAACAGGACATGTATGTGCATTAGGTGCACCACCAAATTCTGTTGAGCAGGCACAGAAAATTTTAGTCTTTGTTGCAAGTTCGACATGAACTTCAAGTCCTATGACTGTTTCATACTGTTTCATACTTTTACCTCTTTTCTTAAAATTTGCTTTAAACAAAGCTTGCTCTACTTTACGTGTCGGATAAACATTACATGCTTTTTACAACAATATTCCTTACGCAAGCGGACTGTGTTTATATTCTCTTGTCTGCTCAAATGAATATGCAGCCCTGATTATATTCTTTTCTTTATTGCAGTCACCTATAAGCTGTAATCCGATAGGAAGACCTTTGCTGTCGGTTCCACATGGAACAGATATTCCAGGAAGACCTGCAAGATTGACTGATATCGTGTATATATCACCAAGATACATCTTAAGAGGATCACTAAGACTTTCTCCAAGCTTAGGTGCTGTAGTTGGTGCGGCTGGTCCAAGAATTACATCGTACTTTGCAAATGCATCATCAAAAGCTTTCTTTATAAGTGCCTTTGTTCTAAGTGCTTTAAGATAATATGCATCATAATATCCTGAACTAAGTACGAATGAACCAAGCATTATTCTTCTCTTAACTTCCGGTCCGAATCCCTCTGAACGTGATTTCTTGTACATATTGTGAAGTCCGTCATACTCAGCAGCCCTGTGACCATATTTTACACCATCAAAACGTGCAAGGTTAGAACTTGCCTCTGCACACGCTATTACATAATATGCAGGTATTGCGTACTCAACAAGACTAAGATCAAACTCTTCAACTATGGCACCTTTTTCTTCAAGAACTTTAGCAGCAGCACGAATTGCATCTTTTACTTCACTGTCAAGACCTTCACCAAAGTAATCTCTAGGTATACCAATCTTCATTCCCTTTACATCATCCACAAGTGCTGACGTAAAATCATAATCTTCTCTTTTTACAGAAGTAGAATCCTTTTCATCATGAGAAGCAATTATCTCAAGTATAGTTGCACAGTCTGTAACATCTTTTGCTATAGGTCCGATCTGATCAAGTGATGAACCATACGCTATAAGACCATAACGTGAAACAGTACCATAAGTAGGCTTTATACCTGTAACACCACAGAATGAACTAGGCTGTCTTATAGATCCACCTGTATCTGAACCAAGTGCATAGAAACATTCCTCTGCAGCAACAGCAGCACATGAACCACCTGATGAACCTCCCGGTACATGTTCTGTATTCCATGGATTTTTTGTTGCACCAAACGCTGATGTTTCTGTTGTACTTCCCATGGCAAATTCATCCATGTTGGTTTTACCTATAATTACGGCACCTGCTTTTTCAAGATTTATTACTGCTTCTGACGTAAATGTAGGCTTAAAATTGTCAAGAATCTTTGAACTACACGTTGTAAGCATTCCCTTTGTACACATATTATCCTTGATGGCAACAGGGACACCGGCAAGCGGTCCATCAAGTTTTCCCTCATCTATAAGCTTCTGTACTTCTTCTGCACGCTTAAGTGCACCTTCTTTGTCTACTGTAACAAAAGCTCCTATCTTTTCCTCATTTCTATCTATCGCATCAAGGGCAGCCTTTGTAGCTTCAACTACTGTAACTTCTTTATTCTTAATCTTTTTACCAAGCTCTACTGCCGTAAGATTCATTAAAGACATAATCTTCCTCCATTCTTTTATTTATGTTCTCTCTGAGTCTCTCTTGCACTTGCTTTTACGGCTGATATTCCGACATATGCACACAAATTTAATCAACGTACGTTCCACGTACGTCTCATAAATTTGTGCACATCTGACAAAAAATCATCTCACAAAATCAATCACAAAGAAACTCCGAGAGAACATTATTTATCCAACAATAGTCTTAGGAACAACAAAACTGTCATCCTTTTCTTCAGGTGCATTTGCAAGAGTATCCTCTCTTCCATCACCATTTTTAACAACATCTTCTCTAAAAACATTATTGGTCGGAAAAACATGTGACATAGGTTCTACGCCGGATGTATCTAATTCATTAAGCTTGTCAATGTAATCAAGCATCTCTCCCATATCCTTCTTTGCCTGTTCTTTTTCTTCATCATTCAGCTCAAGCTTAGCAAGGATTCCAACATACTCAATTGTCTCATCTGATATTATATTAGCCATTTTATACCTCCATTAAAATAAAGTAATGAGCCCTTTCTTATGATAAAAAGTAAGTAAGAGTTTCGCCTGCGAAACTCTTACTTAGTCGACCTTAAAGATTAGCTAAACAAACCTTTGAAAAATTCTATTATTCCTTCAAATATATTTGCAAAGAAATCTCCTACTTTTTCTAAAAGTCCGCCTGTATCTACATTTGACAGATCAATTCCTTTATCTTTTAACTTATTATATATCTCTGATGCCTGCTCTGTTATTGCATCCACATCAATATCAGCCTTTGATACCTTCATCATCATATCTGTAAGTTTATCAACATCATCATCTGATAAGTCTAATCCCAAAGCATTTGCTGATGCTTCAATGGCATCCTTTATGTCTGATTCTGATGAAAGCTGATCTTCAAAAATCTTCTTCTTTGCAGCAGCAACAAGTTCTGCTACCTTCTCAGGATCTCCTACACTTTTAGCAACATCTGCAGTCGTTACAAGTTCATCAGTTGCCGTATCCATAGTTTCCTCAGAAATTTCCTCACCTGTCATTACAGAGTATGCTTTCATTGCTCCCACAAGAGCCGATGTACCTGATATCTTAAACGGACCTGCAACATCTACCTTTGCATCTGAAAGGCCTGCTGTAACAAGTGCATTACAGTACATACCTGATGTACAATAACCTATATTCTGGGTTGATACTGAAATACCGCTGCCCTTTTCTGTCTTAACAATCTTAACAGAGGAAAGTGCTCTTGAACCTATGACAGAAGCATCCATATAGCTTCCAAGATAGTCATGTTCATCCTTATTGGTAATCTCAATTGTCTTATAATCAGACAATTCACTTTCCGTCACACCAAGCTCTTTTAATACAGTAGCTTTCTCATTTGGCTTAAGATCTGCACCAAAAGCGATATATTTATCATACTTTGTATCAAGCGCCGCATCAGCCGAAGCTTTTGAAGGATGTATAACAGTACCTGTTATAAGACCGGCACTAAGTACAAACATAAGTATTTTATTTATAACTTTCTTCATAAAAACCTCCATGACAAATCATACTTATATTAAATCAGAAAACTTTTGTACTAATTATAATAATTATGCTTTACCATTCTTTATACGATCCATAGCCTTCTTTGTATTCTCAAGACTTCCAAATGCTGTCAGACGGAAGTAGCCTTCACCGCTTGGTCCAAATCCAGAACCAGGTGTACCGACAATATTAAGATTTTCAAGGAGATAATCAAAGAATTCCCATGAAGTCATCTTATCAGGTGTCTTAAGCCAGATATATGGAGCATCAACACCACCATAGACTTCATAACCTGCTGCCGTAAGACCATCTCTAATGATACTTGCATTATTCATATAA
>JALERT010000169.1 GCA_022764445.1 Lachnospiraceae bacterium
TATGTATTAAATTACAGGTTATGGTTCACACTATTTCAATATTGATTATATTGTCAACTGATATTTCTTTTCCGTCAGTGAGTCTGATTATTTTCTTATAAAAATCAAGCTTTTCGACATTACCTTTAATGTTAAAATATCTGCCGCCTTCTTTTTTCTCATCCGACACAAAGTAGTCAATACTTACGCTCGGTTTTGATGATATATTATATCTGATATAAGCAATTCTTTCATCCAAAACACTTTTCATATCATCATCAATAATTTTTTCACGCTCTGTAATTCTTGCCGTTTCACGTATTGCATCATTATGACCTGTAAGAGCTGTAAATGGTGCAAATTGTGCCGCCCTGTCATGCATAGACATATGGGCATGTTTATTTGAAACATGATGCGGCATATTTATTATATCATCATAATCTGTCTTTTTGTCCATATATTTACTCCTGCATTTTAGTTACTGCATGTACCTAATGTGTTTCGGTAACGCATTTTATGCTTTATGACCACCAATCTGTTCATTTCTCTGTATTCCGGTAGCCCCTTCTTCAAAGTTAGTTCCTTTAAGAATTGCATTTTTTCCAAACTTTTTCTTGATATCAATCATAGCAGTCTGTAATTTTTTTTCTTTCTCAAGCTCTTTTTCTTTTTTCTTTTTTTCCTGCTGAACCTTCTCATAATCGGTAAAAAGATCAAGCTGTTCGTAATCATCTTCTTTAGAAATTTTATCTTCACTTATAACGTGATTCGCAACTACATTTATTCTTCTTATAAGAAGTTTCTTATCTGTAATCTTTGTGTATAATTTTAGAACGGATTCCATTATCTCCATTGTTGAAGATGTATGCTTTCCAATATTTATGGTTCCATGTGCATGCTTTGGTATCTTCCTTCCATATGAATCTGTAGTTATCTCACCCTTGTATGCTTTTTTTATATCTTTATCACGAAGATTTTCAATGTCGTATCCTATTGTAAGCACTATCTGGTCAGTCACAAGTTTTTTGTCAACAAGTGAAAGTACAAGATTTTCTGTCATTTCACGAAGAACGATGCGTGCTTTATCAAAATCATAAGGACACATAAGCACCTGTCCCTCACTTACACTATTTGTCTCAGGCTTATATGATTTTATATCTGCCATTGTACATGGTTCCCATCCCCATGCATGGTCAATTAATAACTCTGCATTTATACCGAAAAGCCTGTATAATAGTTCTTCATTATAATAATCATTTTCTTTTCCTATAGAGCATCTTGCAACATCACCCATGGTATATATTCCATTTGCTTCGAGTTTAGATGCATATCCCTTTCCTACACGCCAGAAATCTGTAATTGGTCTGTGATTCCACAAAAGTTTCCTGTAACTCATTTCGTCAAGCTCTGCAATCCTTACACCATACTTATCAGCCGGGACATGTTTTGCTACAATATCCATTGCCACTTTACAAAGATAAAGATTTGAACCTATTCCTGCCGTAGCTGTTATCCCTGTCTCACTAAGTACAATTTTTATAATCTTTTCCGTAAGCTTTCTTGCCGTCATCCCATATGTTTCAAGATATTCCGTTACGTCAATAAACACCTCATCTATAGAATAGACATGTATATCTTCAGGTGCAGCAAACCTAAGATATATATCATAAATTCTTGTGCTGTATTCCATATAAAGAGACATCCTTGGAGGCGCAGCTATATAATCCAGTTCAAGTTCAGGTAAGCTTTCTAACTTCCTTGAATCATATGATTTTCCTTTAAATCTCCTGTCACTTAGTTTTTTTCGTCTTGATGCATTAACCTCTTTTACTTTTTGAACAACCTCAAATAATCTGGCTCTTCCCGATATCCCGCATGCTTTCAGGGATGGCGAAACGGCAAGACAAATCGTTTTTTCAGTGCGGCTTGCATCAGCCACAACAAGATTGGTTGTAAGAGGATCTAACTGCCTTTCAACACATTCTACAGAAGCATAAAAAGACTTTAAATCTATAGCGATATATGTGCGCCTGTCATTATTTTTCTGTTGTTCATACTTCATAAGCATCTGTCTCCATCAAAATAAAATCGTTACAGTTTACACCTAAAAATCAATTCTTAATAAACTAATAGACACAATCCACGCACTGCCTGTACTGAATTGTGTCTACAATAATCTTTTTATCTTTATATACTGCCTTATGTACTACTTTTAAGATTATAAACTCACAGAACCCTTTTCTTCTTCATTTATAACATAGTATGCAACATTTTCTTCTGGCTTAATATATACCTTTAATGTATCTATATCATCAACGTTCTTACCGCTTTCTGAATATAAATTCTTAATTTTAGCAACTATATCTTTTGCCTTTACTTCTACAGAACCATACTGTACAAATACATCTGTAGCAGTTTTTTCTGTCTTAACTTCTACTTCAACCGGCTTCTCATCCTTAACTTCTGCTGTAGCTGCTTTTTCAGTTTCAACATCAGCTTTAACTTCTGCTGTAGCTGTTTCTTTTACCTCATCCACCTTTTCAGATACGTTTCTTATTGCTCTGTTTCTTCTTTTAGACATTTAAATTTCCTCCCCTTTTAATATGTACTGCTTATCTCAGTGCATAATTACACAATTACGTATGCTATTATACTAAGTATATAACTAAAAATCAACTATAAATGCAAATAAGATATTTTTAGTTGAATAAGTTTCAAAAATATATTATTATAGTTATATTATATAAATAATGAGTACGAATGATATTGGAGGTAGATATATGGAATACGATGTATCTCTTTTTAAGGAAAAGGCAAATAGAAAAGCCAGAAAGATATGGATTATATTTGCAGTACTTCTTTCTATAAATTATGGAAGTGATATTGCAAATGGTCTTTCTACAGTACCATACTACATAACATTTTTACTGTTATGCTGGATTCCTCTAATATCCGGAGAAATCTTACTGCGAACGAAAGGATATTCAACCGATTTGTACAAATACGATCTTGCTATCGGCTATGGTATATTTTATACATTTTTACTCTGTACAACACCATCATTTATTGCTTTTACTTACATACTGCCTTTAACAAGTCTTTTTGTTATATATAAAGATAAAAGCTTTATGGTGACTTGCGGTATAGCCAACTCCATTATAATCATAATAAGTTCTGTATATCGTTATATGAACGGATTTAATTCTATGGATGATATAAAGAATTACCAGCTTGAATTGTCATGTATAGTTTTATGTTATATATGCTATGTTATATCGATAAATCACCTCAATGAATCCGATGGTGCACTGACAGACAGCATAAAGTCAGACCTTAACCGTGTGGTGAAAACAGTAGGTCAGGTTAAAACTGCAAGTAACTCTATCATGGAAGGCATAACAGTTGTACGTGAACTTGCTTCTGAAAATTCACATGGAGCCAATATAGTTGTTAACAGCATGAACAACTTAGAAAATAATAATTCAAACCTTCAAAGTACGACATCTTCATCAAATGAAATGACATCTGATATAAATGCACAGGTAAGCCATGTATCAGAAATGATCAAGCAGATGGTAAGGCTTACGGAAGAGTCCGGAGAACATACAAGAATCAGCTCATCAGATCTTGAAAGCCTTATTGCAACCGCCAATACAATGGCAGATCTTTCCAGTGAAATTGATAAGATTCTTAAAGAATTTAAAAACGACTTCCAGATGGTTAAAGAAGAAACCGGTACAATCGAAAGTATATCAAGCCAGACTAATCTTCTCGCCCTGAATGCATCAATAGAAGCTGCAAGAGCAGGTGATGCGGGAAAAGGATTTGCCGTTGTCGCAGACGAGATTCGTTCTCTTAGTAACGACACAAAATCATCATCAGGCCAGATAAGACAGTCATTACAGCATCTTGAAGAAACTTCCGAAAAGATGACATCATCTATGGAAGAAACAATCGAATTAATTAAACTGACACTTGAAAAAGTTACGAAAGCCGGAAACAATATCAAGAAAATCGCAAATGATACCATACATCTTAGCGATAACATCAAGATAATAGATACTGCAATGAAAGAAGTTGAATCATCAAATCACCATCTGGTAAATAATCTTGAACAGGTATCAGATATCGTTACTGACATGACAGCCAGCATAAGTGATTCTAATGATATCAGCAAACGTATGCTTAGTAAGTATGATGAATCAGCCGGCAATATTAACTCTATAGAATCTGTCGTTGAATCACTTATGTGTGAGCTTGGCACCGGTGGATTCATGGTAATTGATGATGTTAAACCAGGCATGAAGCTTACCATAAAACCTGATGAAAACAATAATTATCATGGTGAAATTATTTCAAGAAAAGATAACACACTTACTGTTAAATTAGATGATAACCTTACTTTGTCAGAAGATAGAGACTGTAAACTGCATGTTACTGTTGGAAACGTCATATACTGCTGGAACAGCGTAAAGGTTTCATCTGATAAAAATATTCCTTCACAGTATAAGATACAGACCAATTCACTTCCTGTAATTGCTAACCGTAGGAAATATTCCCGTATAGATTTATCTAATACATGTACTATAACTATACCGGGAAGTGATGATAAAATATCTGGTACACTTGACAACCTGAGTGCAAACGGTTTTGCTTTCTTTACTAATGATAACTTCTTTATGGACAATAAGGGAATTGATATATCAATAGAAATTGATAAATTTGCACTGCCAAACCACAATAAACTGTCCGGTCGTGTCATCAGATGTTCTGAAAATGATGGTGTCTATATAGTTGGATGTCAGATGCCTGATGATGATACCATTATACGCGATTATATCCATAAACGAAATAAAAAATAGAGAGAAGAATTTAGATTTAATCCCCCCTGATGAAAATGATGTATTACATTTTCATCAGGGGGGATGTAAGGCTG
Source organism: Lachnospiraceae bacterium (assembly GCA_022764445.1). Taxonomy (GTDB): domain Bacteria; phylum Bacillota; class Clostridia; order Lachnospirales; family Lachnospiraceae; genus Butyribacter. Next base: position 4,916 of record JALERT010000169.1, read on the forward strand.
AACTGTTACCTAAATCTCATAATCAAGACAAGTTCTTGTAGCTGTATATGGACGAACCTTTCCATCTGCTACCGCTACATGTTCAGGATGAACGGCATAACCCTTAAGTGATTCCTCATCCTCAAATGTTGAATCAAGCATAAGATCTGCATTTGAGCTTGAAAGACCATTTATATTTACCTTTATCTCTTTTAATCCCGGTATCTTTCCTTGTAAGCCCTCAAGACCTTCCTTGATACCCTTTTTAATCTCCTTCTTTTCATCTTCTGTAAATTCATCTTTAAGTGTCCATAAAATTACATGTTTAACCATCTTATTATCCTCCTTTTTTCTTTATATACTCTCGTAATCTCTCTTGCACCTGCTTTTGCGGCTGGTACAGTGAACAAAAAGTTTTGGCAGTCTGATGTACCGGTACTGCTGCCGGATGATTATCATACAACCAGATTGGTTAGCCATATTCCCTTCTTTACAAGGATATAACCGATTATAACCTTTATCAGATCAGCAGCCTGAATTATAACATATATGGTTAAAATTGGAAGCATTGTCCATTTGCAAAGAACATATGCAAGTGAAACTGAAACCACCCATGTAAATCCACTGTCAAAAAGAAAGGTTATAATAGTTTTTCCTCCTGATCGAAGTGTAAAATAAAGTACATTTAAAAATCCCTGCACTGGGAAAAAGACCGCTGTAATAATAATAAACCACTGTGCGAGATAACGTATATCATCTGATGTATCATACATCATTGGGAAAGCCTTCGAACAAGCGATCAATACAGCAGTAAGTATCAGACAAATTCCTGCAGTAAACCACCTTAATTTATCAGATACCTTCTTTGCTTCTTCAAACATGGAGGCACCAAGATACTGTCCGATTACAATACCTACTGCATTACCCATTGCAATAAACACCACATTCAGCAAATTGCAGATTGCATTTGAAATATTTAAACCTGCAACTATCTGAAGTCCTTTTATGGAGTAGCACTGTGTAAGTGCCGCTATTCCTCCTGACCATAAAAATTCGTTTAAAAATATAGGTAATCCCTTTATAACTATTGGTTTTGCCATATGTAAAGGGACAGATATTTTCTTGTAAACTCCCTGCAAAAATGAATACTTCTTAATGCTGATGTGAGTCCAGATGACTACGATAAACATCTCGACAAATCTTGCAAGAACAGTTGCAATAGCTGCTCCCTTAACTTCAAGTCTTGGCATACCAAATTTACCATATATAAGCAGATAATTAAATAATACATCAACGATAACAGAGGCTATTCCACCAACCATAGGCTTTATGCTCTCTCCAATTTCACGAAGGCTGCTTGCATATATCTGGGTAATCGTAAATGGCAAAAGTCCTATAAGCATTATATGAAGATAGTCAAGTCCATAATTAAGTGTATTCCCTGCATCAATACCTCCTGCTGATCCGCTAAGGTAAAGACCGATAAGATTACTTCCTGCAAGAGTAAAGGTTAATATACCACCTGCTGTTATGGCAAAACCTATCCATATCTTTAGGCGGAATACATTCTGAAAACCTTCTTTATTACCCTGTCCATAGTACTGAGCACAATAAATTCCCGGACCTGAAAGTCCGCCAAAGATAGCAAGTGAAAATACAAATATAAGCTGTCCAATAATTGATACAGCAGTCATACGCTCTGTACCGAGACTTCCAACCATCAGATTGTCAACAAGACTTACCGCGTTGGTAATTCCGTTCTGTATCATCATTGGTACGGCTAACATCATCGCTTTTTTATATATATTTTTATCTTTCAACTAATCCACATCCTTTTCAAGTGATGAAATAGCATACGCGCCATCTGCAACTGCTGTTATAATCTGTCTTAAACTCTTTGTACGTACATCTCCTGCCGCATAAATTCCCGGAACGCTTGTACGACAGTCTTCACCTGTCTTTATATATCCGGCCTTATCAAGTTCTAGAACTCCATTTAAGAAGTCACTTTGTGGCTCCATGCCGACCGCTATAAATACTCCTGATACATCCAGATTCTCATTCTTACCTGTCTGGTTCTGGCAAATCATTATATTTTCTACTTTGTTCTCTCCGTTGATTTCTTTTATCTCATAGAATGGCATAAATTCGATATTATCTTTTGACATTACCTTCTGCTGTAGCTCCTTAGAAGCACGTAACTCTTCACGACGGTGAATGAGATATACTTTTTCACAAAGATTAGAAAGATAAAGTGCATCTTCAAGAGCTACATCTCCCCCACCTGCAACGGCAACATTCTTTCCCTTAAAAAACGCTCCATCGCATGTCGCACAGTATGAAACACCTGCTCCTGTAAGTTCCTTTTCACCTTTTACCTTTAATTTTCTGTGATTAGCTCCTGTAGCTATAACTATAGCTTTTGTTTCTATAACTTTTCCACTTTTCAGATAAACTTCTTTATACTCGCCTTTATCAGTTATCTTTGAAACTTCATCTTCCATGAATGGAACACCTAGCTTATCTGCATGTTCCCTGAACTTAACAGCAAGATCATATCCGCTTTCTCCATAAAGACCAAGATAATTATCTACTCTGTCCGTGGTTACAATCTGTCCACCACTAAACATCTCTTTCTCGATAACTACCTGAT
>JALERT010000170.1 GCA_022764445.1 Lachnospiraceae bacterium
CCTCACTTACGGCTTCTAAAAGTTCAAGCAAAGGCCTGCCCTCAAGTTCAAGAAAGCTTCCTGATTTATTGCTGTCAACGCCGTATGAGGAAATGTGTATCCCGGTAATTACAACTTCCTTAATACCTTTCTCTGCAAGCTGCTTTACTTCGTCTACAACTGATTCTATGCTCTTGCTTTTAAGAGGTCCTCTCACATATGGAATTATACAATAAGTACAGTACTGGTTGCATCCATTCTGCACCTTGATATACGCCCTTGTATGTTCTTCTTTCATGGCTGTCTCTGACATCTTAGGAAGCGCAGTATCATTATCTGCTGCTTCTTTTTTCCGACTTCTATACTCGTTAAATACTATATCAGTTATATCATCCTTACTGCTGTTTGGAATGAATATATCGACACTTTCATCTCTTTCTCCCTTTTTTTCGGCTGAATCTACATAGCATCCTGTAGCTACAACTATAGAGTCAGGATTAAGCCTTTTTGCCCTGTGAAGCATTTTTCTTGATTTCCTGTCTGCAATATTGGTCACTGTACATGTATTGATTATATATGCATCAGCCTTTTCTTCAAAAGATACAACCATATGACCACTATCTTCAAACTGTTTCTTCATTTTTTCTGTTTCATATGAATTAACCTTACATCCCAATGTTAAAAACGCAACTTTCAAATTATTCCTCCTAGTTTTTAATTCGTTATGGTTTTGGCTATATTATCTTTTACTGATATAGTTTGAACCGAAACTTATTTTCATATCATTTTATACTTTCACCGAAATTTGTTTCTATTTTTGGATAGATTGTATATTGACTTTTTTCTATGTTATGACTAGTATATAGTTGTATCAATTTAAAGGGAGGTAGCAAAGTATGAAAACAGTTAAAATTACTTTAAACTCAATTGACAAGGTTAAAGCTTTTGTAAACGATGTTTCAAAGTTCACTACAGATTTCGATTTAGTATCCGGCAGATATGTGATTGACGCTAAGTCTATCATGGGTATTTTCAGTCTTGATCTTTCTAAGCCAATCGACTTAAACATTCATGACGATGAAAATGTTGATGATATTCTTAAGACATTAGCTCCATATATTGTTGAATAATTAAATCAACAGTACATAATGTACATTACAAGAGAAGGAATGATTTTGTCCTTCTCTGTTTTTTTACCTGAATATATCTCTATAAGTGAAAATCCCTGGGATTTCCACTTACAGAGATAACTGCAAAAAATAAAAATACTTTATCCCTTTTTTATTACCCATATACCAAACTATAAACTACGCATCTATTTCTATAATTTCATCTGTTTCAAGTGCTACTCTTACCATCTCATCGATTTTTTCCTCAAGATTTTTCTCTGAATTACGAATTGCCTCAATATTTGGCTTTGTAACAGGATGCTTTGCGACAAATATTGTACAGCAGTCTTCGTATGGTTCTATAGAAGTCTCATATGTTCCAATCTTCTGTGATATATCAACGATATCCTGCTTGTCAAATGCGATAAGAGGACGGTAAACAGGAAGCTCGCACACATCATTTGTTGCTGCAAGACTCTGCATTGTCTGGCTTGCAACCTGGCCAATACTCTCACCTGTTATAAGACCGAGGCAGTCACTTTCTTTAGCGATATGCTCTGCTATCCTCATCATATATCTTCTCATTATGATGGTAAGTTCTTCGTGAGGACACTGCTCATATATATACATCTGTATATCTGTAAAGTTGATTACATGAAGACGTATCTTACCTGCATAACGTGAGACAAGCTTTGCAAGATCTACTACTTTCTGCTTTGCACGTTCACTTGTATATGGTGGTGCATGGAAGTAAACAGCATCAATATAGACACCTCTTTTTGATATCATATATCCTGCAACAGGACTGTCTATACCGCCTGAAAGCAAAAGCATTGCTTTACCGGCTGTGCCAAGAGGCATACCACCGATTCCCCTGTATACTTTTGAATATACATATGCTTTATCACGTACTTCAACCCAGATATATACATCAGGATCGTGTACATCTACGCTTAACCCCGGAAATCTGTCAAGAAGGCATCCCCCCATCTCGACACATATTTCAGGGGATGTATACTGATAATGTTTATCACTTCTTTTTGCTTTTACCTTGAATGAGAAGTTTACGTCATCATACTGGCTTTCGACGAAATCTCCAACCTCTTTAACAAGATTGTCCCATGATTTATCATCAATTACCTTTACAGGACTTATCGCAGCTATTCCGCTTACTCTCTGAAGTGTCTCGATAACCTCATCTATATCAAAGTCTGAAGAAGCTTCTATATATATTCTTCCATTTTCCCTTTCAACGAAAAAATCTCCGTCAATTTTACCAAGTCTTATGCGAACCTGCTCACATAATGCATTTTCAAATTTGTATCTGTTTTTTCCCTTTATACCTATCTCGGCATATTTTAATAAAAATCCCTGTGCCATATATTTTCTCCTGTCTTTTATTGCTTTATAAATTTTCTAAGATTAGGAAGGACCTCTGCTGTAATCTTTACGGCATAGTCAATTTCTTCCTCTGTTGTGAGCATCGAAAAGCTGTATCTGAGCGTAGAATCAAGAAGCTCATCACTTACACCGATTGCTTTAAGAGTTCCGCTAAGCTCCGGATGATTTGATGAACAGGCTGAACCTGATGATACGAATACCCCCTTTTGTGCAAGGGCATGAAGCATTACTTCGCTCTTAATCCCCTCGAAGCTTACACTTACTATGTGAGGTGCTGTTTCTTCGATATCAATTCCATCTATGCCATTGACTATCGCACCTTCTATTTTATTCATGCCTTCTATCATTCTCTTTTTAAGGCTGTATAATCTCTCAATTTTAGTGCTGTGGTCTTTATAAATAATATCTGCTGCAACGCCAAGGCCTGCTATAGCCGGTACATTTTCTGTTCCCGAGCGCATTCCTTTCTGCTGTCCGCCGCCCCATATTATAGGACGTATCTTTGTCTTGTCTTTTATATATAAAAATCCGCTTCCCTTTGGACCGTTTATCTTATGACCACTTACAGAAAGCATGTCTATACCAAGACGTTTTGGAACTATTTTATATTTTCCAAATGCCTGAATCGCATCGACATGAAAAAGTGTTTTTGGATTTTTCTTTTTTACTATATCACAAAGTTTTTTAATATCCTGAACAGCTCCTATCTCATTATTGACATACATTATTGATACAATAAGTGTATCTTCACGTACAGCCGCTTTTAAATCCTCAGCCGAAACCCTTCCGTTAGAATCTACCGGAAGATATGTCACCTCGTATCCCATCTCTTCAAGATAAGACACAGGTTCGTGGATTGACGCATGCTCGATACGTGTGGTGACTATATGCTTTCCTGCCCGCCTGTTTGCTATGGCAGTTCCTATAAGTGCCATATTGTTTGATTCAGTTCCACCTGACGTAAAAATGATTTCCTTAGGTTCACATTTAAGTATGGAAGCAATTGTTTCTTTTGCTTCTGTAATATATCTTTCAGCAATCATTCCCTTTGTATGCTTAGATGAAGGATTGCCGAAATCCTCTTCCATAACCTTTATCATTATATCACGTACTTCCGGCAGAACAGGAGTTGTTGCCGCATTATCCATATAGGCTTCCATACTTTAACCTTACCTTTCCATATCTTAATTCCTGTGATATTCATTTATTATGATATTCACTTACTGTAACATACATTTACTATGATATCCATTTATTATGATATTCACTTACTGCATCTGAAACATCATTATTGAAAGCAGGGACATACCTGCTGTCTCAGTGCGCAAAATTCTCTTTCCAAGAGAAATGGGATGTATGTCTCTTTCTATTGCTTCGTTTACTTCTTCCTTTTCAAAGCCACCTTCAGGTCCGATAAAAATTCCTACTGATTTCTTTGTACACGCCTCTTCAACTATCTTTCTTGATTCGTCCATTCCGTCCTGTAACTCATATGGTATCATATTGTACTCTAAGGAAGAAGCTATGTCAAATGCATTTTTTAATGAAACAGGCTCATGTACTTCTGGAATTATCCCCCTTCCACTCTGCTTAGCGGCTGCCTCTGCTATGGTCTGCCACCTTTCCTGTTTCTTCTTTGCCTTCTTCTCATCGCCAAGCTTTACCACGCACCTTTTCGTCATAACGGGCACTATCTCAGAAGCCCCAAGCTCCACAGCCTTTTGTATTATAAACTCCATCTTATCTTTCTTAGGAAGTCCCTGAAAAAGCACCATACGACATCCAAGCTCACTGTCTGTGTCCTGAACTTTTTCAACAACTGCCTCTACATATTGTGAATTTAGGTCTGATATCCTTGATACATAATCACTGCCTTCACCATCACATGCAATGATCCAGTCACCCTTCTCAAGTCTTAAAACGTTTTTTATATGATTGACATCTGTACCTTCTATAGTAACTTTGTCATTTCCAATCTGTGATTTATCAACATAAAATCTATACATTTTCTTCCTCCGGTCAATACAAATTTATATGCATAATATAAGATACCACATTTTCACTTCATATGCTATATGTCTGAAAATTCTAATGAAACAGCCACAGAAAGCACGATAAACCCATATGTGTTTTCTATGGCTGTTTCATTGTAAATTATAAATAAATTTTAATCATATATCTATTCTACATAAATTGATCCATATATCCATTGGTTGTGCCAAGTACTGAATATCCTCCCTTATATGTATATGAGGATGCATGTGTACTGTTATATGCCACGCTGTTGGCAATCCTTGCACTTTCTGATGCTTTACCTGCTATGTTATCGGCATATGAGCCACTTCCCGTAAATAATGATTTAAGTGTTGATATATCGGCTTTATCAAGTACAACCTCATCAACTGAAAGCTTATTGTTGCTTCCAATTGTGATACCGGCTTCTTTCAATAGTCTTTCATTGTGGGCAGTCTCTTTAACCATACTGTATGTTTTTTTAAGTATCTCTGGTGCATCTATTTCAGATGCTGAATCGATATATGAATTGTATTCGTTTACATAACTCTTTACAGCTTTCTTTATTGAATCCCTGTCATATTTTAAATTTCCGTCTTTATCTGTACCCTTTGATCTGTAAAGATTTCTGTCATTAAGAGCTTTAGCTGCACTATTTAACTCAGAGGCATCATCCTTTACTGATGTATACTTTGAATAGCCTTTATTCTCAAATATATCAGTAGTTTTTTTGCTGTCATCAGAAGTATCGTCCTGCGTCTTATAATATGCAGTTAACAGCTTTTTATAACTTCCACTCTGTATCATGGAGTAATCGCCAAGTGAAAATGAACTTCCCGACAAAAGATTACTGGTGCTGTTTAACCCTGATGATTTATTGGAAAATGAAAATAATGAATTATATAAGCTTCTGTTGTTTTCACTCATCATTAATTTAAAGTTATATGTTGACATAATTACCACTCCTATCTTTTACTGTGATTTTACAGCTATTTATGTTACAGTTCACACCAAACATTTCCTACAGGGCACTTTTAACTTTATAGGACAATCTTTCCTATAAAAAACTCTACTATATTTTATATATCGAAACATTTTATAAAATTATTATAGCCTGTACTCACTTTTTTCTCTTATTCTTATTTCTGCTTCTATTCTTTCTTTCATTATTATTTCTATTTTTATTAATTCTGTCACCGCTCACGTTTATGTCTTTATTTTTCTTCTTATGAGCACCCGTATGTGTATCTTGGGCTTTCTTATGACCATCTGACTTTCCGGAGCCTTTATCGTGGCTTTGATGAGCTTTACCATGTTTTTTCTCCCATGCTTCTTCCCGCCACTTCTCTTTTCTCGGATGAATAAGACACTTTTCATCAAATCCTATAAGATCCTGTCGTCCTGCCTTATAAAGAGCCTCTTTTACAAGGTCATAATTGTTAGGATTACGGTATTGCATAAGAGCCCTCTGCATAGCCTTTTCATGAGGATTTACAGGTACGTATACCGGCTTCATATCCCGCGGATCTACACCTGTATAATACATACAAGTGGATATGGTAGATGGTGTAGGGTAGAAATCCTGAACCTGCTCCGGCATATAACCAAGATCTCTGAGATATTCTGCAAGCTCTACTGCCTCCTTAAGAGTTGAACCCGGATGTGATGACATAAGGTATGGGACAAGGAATTGCTTTTTACCATAAAGATTATTTACTTTCTGATATCTCTTTATAAAAGCTTCATATACTGAATTATCAGGCTTACCCATCTTTTTAAGGACAGCATCAGATACATGCTCAGGTGCGACACGAAGCTGACCGCTTATATGATATTCACAAAGTTCTTTTAAGAAACTGTCATCCTTATCCGCCATTATATAATCAAATCTTAATCCTGAACGTACAAAGACTTTCTTGACTTTAGGAATCTTACGGAGTTTTCTGAGAAGTGAAAGGTAATCACTATGGTCAACATAAAGGTTAGGACATGGTTTTGGGAAAAGACACTGGCGATTAGTACATACGCCCTTATCTATCTGTTTACTGCATGATCTGTGCCTGAAGTTTGCCGTTGGACCTCCTACATCATGTATATATCCCTTAAAATCAGGATCCTCTGTCATTAACTCTGCTTCTTTTATAATCGATTCATGGCTTCTTGTCTGAAGAGCCCTTCCCTGATGAAATGCAAGAGCACAAAAGCTGCAGCCTCCAAAGCATCCTCTGTTACTTGTAAGGCTGAACTTTATCTCAGATAATGCCGGAACGCCGCCTTCTGCCTCATAGCTTGGATGATATGCTCTCATATAAGGCAGTTCATATATATCATCCATTTCCATCTGGGTAAGTGGTCTTGAAGGAGGATTCTGAACAATATACATATGGTCATTATATTTTTCTACAAGACGTTGTCCTGTCACAGAATCAGTATTGACGTATTGAATGTAAAAACTTTCTGCATATTTTAATTTATCAGCCTTCATTTCATCATAAGAAGGAAGCATCTTTGCATCATATACACTTTCAAGATTCTTCGCTCTGTATGCCGTTCCGTTTACAAATGTAATATCACCTATATCTATTCCGCTGTTTAGTGCATCTGCAACCTCAACTATACTTAACTCTCCCATTCCATATACAACAATATCTGCCTGTGAATCTATAAGTATGGAATGTTTAAGGCTGTCTGACCAGTAATCATAATGCGCAAGTCTTCTAAGGCTTGCTTCTATTCCGCCTATTATTATCGGTACTTTTTTATAAACTTTCCTAATAAGATTACAATATACCACCGTAGCATAGTCTGGTCTTTTTCCTGTAATACCTCCCGGTGTATACGCATCTGAACTTCTTCTTTTCTTAGATACTGTATAATGATTTACCATCGAATCCATATTGCCTGCCGATACAAGAAATCCCAGTCTTGGTCTTCCAAAAACCTGTATACTTTCTTCATCCTTCCAATCAGGCTGTGCAATAAATCCAATCTTATATCCGTGAGATTCAAGAACCCTTGTTATTATTGCAGCACCAAATGAGGAATGGTCAACGTATGCATCACCACACACATAGACAAAATCAACCTCATCCCATCCCCGTTCCTTCATTTCCTTATAACTAATCGGTAAAAAACCACTCATACTCTCTCTT
>JALERT010000010.1 GCA_022764445.1 Lachnospiraceae bacterium
CCACTTGCAAGAAGAAGACTCCATATAGCGCCCTCATTACTGTCAAGCTGATTATATACTATCTGCTCATCGATAGTACAAATGATATTTTCTCCACGAAGCAGCTTCTCAAAGTCAGTCTTTATCCTTCTACTACCCTCACGTATAAGCTTTCCCACAAGGCTGTTACTGCTACTGTTCGCCCAGTATGTGCCTATCTTTCCTTTATCAAGGAAGTTTAAGATTGACCATGGATTATATATATCGGTTTTACTTCCAAATGTAAAACCGTCATACCATTTTTTTACTATCTCTTTCTTATCACCATATCCGTATTCATCAAGAGAATTAAATACCTCTTCTTCCGTAAATCCAAAAGCTGTAGCATATTCATCGGAAGTAGTTGTAACTACATTTGGGTTATTTAAATCCGAAAAAATCGACTCCTTACTTACCCTTGTGATACCCGTCATAACTGCCCTTGCAAGATATGGATTTGTCTTAAATGTCGAGTTAAAAAGGCTTCTCGTAAATGCTACAAGTTCATCCCAAAATCCATTTACATATGCCTCCTGCATCGGTGTGTCGTACTCATCGAGAAGGATGATTACTTTTTTGCCATAATATCTGTACAAAAAATCGGACAGCTGATACAGTGATAAAGAGGCATCACTATCATCCATATCCTCAGAAAAACGCTTAAAATATCTAATATCTGCCTCGCTTAAAATACCACTATCTAAAATAAATTCATATTTTCCATATAAGTTTGTGATTAACTGTCAGATTTTCTTTCTTGTCATCTGAAAGCCTTCCTCTTTAATATTGGCAAAAGACAGGCTTATCACCGGATATGTTCCCTGAAGCTCTCTGTACTTTTCTTCCTGCCATATGGAAAGCCCCTCAAATAAATCTCCCCTGCCAGCATAATCTAACGAAAAGAACCGTTCAAGCATACTCATATTCAAAGTCTTTCCAAATCTTCGAGGACGTGTAATAAGTGTTACACTGTCTCCGCTTTCCCACCATTCCTTTATAAATGGTGTCTTATCTATATAAAAATAGTTCCCTTCTATAATTTCTGCAAAGCTCTGTATTCCTATCGCTACTGTTTTTGCCATAAAATCAACTTCCTTTCCTTCATGCAGTTTCTCCATTTATATATATTATACAGTTCACACTACATCATTAAAAGATAATATTCAAGCCTGCCCGTTATATTAACAACAGTTCAGCCTTCCACTCACTACATTCATAAAACCTGACAGTAGCTTTTATATTTATAAAGCAGTATAGTTACAAACTTCTGTCAGCACGCCTACTCCTCAATATACTCAGGCTTCACCCACTTGCCCTTCACATTATCATTCTTCCAGCCACACTTGCTGTCGTCAAAGGATTTTACGGTGATGTACTGCCAGTCGCTTGCAGTCTTAAGGGAACGGTATATCTTCTTTAGACTTATCCACTTTCTATTGTGGTCAGGATCTCCGGAGTCCGCAAGAAATACCCTGTCCTTATCCTTATCATATAAGAAAATGGTTACATAATGGCCGGGTGTGTCCTTCCAGTAGCACTTAGAGTCATTACTGCTTACAAGTACGATACTGCAAAGAGACGATGAAATCTGCTCCTGAAATTTTTTGTAACTACGGGGTTTTTTTCTTGCCTTAGATTCAAACCCGAGCTTAGTAAGGGTACGTCTCATATATCCCCATGAAATTGCACCGCCTCCACCATAGCCTGTGACCTTCTTAGCATACTTATACATCTGAACGGGAGTACACCTGTAAGGTGTAACTGATGAATATACATTAGCAAGGCAACAAAGACCACAGCCAAAGCCGCCAAATGAACTGCCATCCATATACTTCTTGCCCCAGCTTCCTGACCATTCAATTTTCCTTTTCCATGACCTAGGTCCCTGAAGATAAGTATATATGCCTGCCGTCTTATCCTCTGATCCTGCAGCCGGCTCCGGTGTTGATAAAACCTGCGGCTCTTTAACCACTTCCTCCAAGACAGGCTTAACTTCCTTATCTGATTCGTAACTATCAGGACTTGTAAAGTACCACACAGAAAAAAGTATTATTATTGATATAACTAATACCGGTACAATCACATAAATCATTCTGGTATAATCATCTTTATTAACCGTTCTACC
>JALERT010000020.1 GCA_022764445.1 Lachnospiraceae bacterium
GCTTAACAACAGCAGAAGATTATGCTGCATATCTTTCTTAACATGTAAATATGTAAAAATCAAAATATCAAAAGAGGGGCAAATTCAATTTGCCCCTCTTTTTATGCAATAAGAAAGAGTTTTGCTTTTAGCGATATTTTCCTTTCCAAAGCATACACATCAACTGATTTGTTAGTCTATAACCTTAATTGTTTCTATAACCGGCTGATTTTCAGGAAGTGTAGTACCATCCTCATCTTCTACCTTTACTTTCTTACAAATCTTATCTACCACTTCCATTCCATCAGTAACCTTTCCAAAACCGGCATACTGTCCATCAAGGAATGTAGAATCCTTATGAACTATGAAGAACTGTGAACTTGCACTGTCATTCTCCATAGAACGGGCCATTGATATAACACCTCTTACATGTGATATATCATTTTCAACACCATTATCCTTAAATTCACCCTTGATAGTCTCTTCTGAACCACCTGTACCATCACCATTTGGATCTCCACCCTGTATCATAAAACCGGAAATTATACGATGAAATGTAAGACCATCATAAAATCCTTCTTTTGCAAGCTTGACAAAATTGGTTACTGATATAGGTGCAGTATCTGCATCCAGCTCAAGCTTAATAGTTCCATAATCTTTAACAACTATCTCCGCATGGTGCTTTCCTGTAAGAAGTTTTTCCTCAGACTGTTTAGAATCTTCTGCTTCGCTGCTGTCTGTCTCAGATGAGCTGCTGACCTCTGCTGATGAACTGGTGTCAGCTTTAGATGAAGTGTCACTCTTATCATTTCCGGCACTTCCACAAGCTGTAAGTGTACCTAAAACTAAAACCATTGTAAGTAATATTCCTAAAAACTTTTTCATAATAATCTCCATTCTATTTTTTATCAGGTTTAGACATATCGTCTTTAAAATTTACCCAGCATGCCTGTCTTGAAATAATATCTGTATCATCAGATTTAACCTGAATAATACTTCCGTCTTTCGCAACAGCCTTTACCTTCTTGTTGATAAAGTTTCCATTCCTTAACCAATAAGTGGAATCGATTTGTGGAATAATATCTTTATACTTAATATACTGTTCCTCACTTAACGGAAAAAGTTTCTCTTTAGTCTTACCCTTTGAAGCAGGCTTGTATAAATACTGTTCAACCATTATGTTACGTTCTTCCGTAGAAAATTTTAATATATATTTTTTATTGAGCCACTCTCTGTAGGATGATAACAGCCATTTTATACCACCATCTTCATCAAATGGTACCTTTTTACTTGTTTCTGTCCTTAATAAAAGAGCATTATTTCCTTTCTTATCAAGTATAATCCACTTACCCTTACCAAAATCTACTGTATCTCCGACAGATGCCTCTCCTATAAACATCTGCTCAAGCCTTGTCCTCTTTAAAGGAGCATCCATCTTATCCTCAGCTTTTTTATAGTACTCATATGCCTTCTGAAAATCTTCCTCTTTATATGCCTCTTCTCCAAGAGCATAGTAACACTTTTTCATCTTGCTGTTGCCAATTAATATACCATTGGCTGCCTTATAATTAGCTATCGCCGCCGTATATTCACCTCTCGACTGATGAACAAGACCTTTAACCAGCGGGAAGAATGGTGTATTGACAAATATAATTGCAAGCACCACAATTATCCCAACTACAATTCCCCTTCTTTTATAGGCGGCTATTGTTTCAAGATGAGCAATGACTTTTTTGCATTTCTCGATATTTTCCTTACATTCGTTAACTTTATAATTATATTTTTTTACACGATTAAAATCTTCTATTGCATCCACATAATCACTTTTAGTTTTTGCACTGTTAAGTTTATCCAAAGCCTGGGTATAGACTTTTTTTGTACCTTTTTTTCTTGCAACCTCAGCTAGTTCTTTACACTTTTCTGCAAGAGCAGGAGCATCTTTATACTCACCAAGCTTATCAAACTTTTCCGCCGCATTTTTTAGAGATATTACTTCTCTCTCAAATCTTTTGGTATACTCAACAGCCTCCATAAGCCCTACGGCATCATTATATGCAATCTCTTCTTTAGAAGGTTTTTTAGCCTTCTTTTTTTTATTGTTTAAGTCTGTCTCTGACATACTGTTCCTCCATACCACTTAGATGTCTCTCGCAGTTAAAATCTAATTACCTATCGTCTTCCCTGTATCTGTTATTCTCACTATCCCATGTACCACCCTGATATCTTCCATTATCTCTATTATTGTCCCAATTATTATAACCGCCGTTGTTTGCATTGTCCCAGCCGTTATTATAGCCACTGTTATTTCCATTGTCCCAGCCATTATTGTAGCCGCCGTTGTTTCCATTATCCCAGCCGTTATTATAACCCTGATTTGAATAAATATCGTCAAGACCTCTGAGTCTGCGGTAAAGAGCAGCTTTTGTGAGATATACATACGGAGCGACATAGAATACACTAAGCAAACCACATGTCATTCCTGATAATATATACCATCCTAAAAATGATAATTCAAGAACGAATACTTTGAATTTATTGCCACGCATGAGTTCCTTACTCATCCTGAATGCCTCTGATGCAGAGATATCAGGTTCATCTCCGACTATATAAGGCACAAGATAATATTCATAAGCTTTAATTATACCCGGTATTATAAATAAAAGCGACCACAGGAAAATATAAAGCTGTCTTAAAAACATTATCTTTACGACATTGAGGTATGATCTTTTGAACGCAAATGCAAATTCATTGATTTTTGTATTCATAACAAGGCTTCTGTTAAAAAACCTGTAACCACCTGCTATAAGTGGATTAAAAAGAAAAATAGAAATTGCAAGCCCTGCAATCATAAATACAATCATTGTCAGTACAACAACGCTTCCGACAATTGCTGCAACTGAAACCCCTCTGGATGCTCCCTGTATGGATGAATACAGATTTTCAAACCTGTCACCGTTCCATCCGTTGGAGAATAAATTTGAGAATGAAGAAATAAAATCATTTATATCATAATTTGATACTCCGTTTGATACATCTTTAATCGTTGCTTTTATAGATGAGCCGGTATTAAAGCTTCCTGTGATAATAGACAGTATAAATGCTCCAAGTACAAGTACCCAGTAATTACAGCTCAGTATATTTTTTGCACGGTTTTTTAACTCCGCTCTTGTCCACATATGTTCTTCTCCTTATTATTAAAATTCCCAATTAATATACTTTTAATGTATAGTTACAGTTCACGCTGTTACTGTACACACCTATGGTATTACAGTAACACTTATGCCTAACATATTAGTCACGTTCTTTATATTCTACTGTAAAATCTTGATTATGTCTAGTATAATGGTTCCTAAATATCTATAGCATTCCTGACATACAAATTATATGTTATAGTTTAAATATACTATTCAGGCTTTTTATAACGCAGATTTGTTTCCCCATATCTGTAATCTTTCCCCAGTTTATATATATTCTTATTGGTTACGCACTTATTTCTTTTTTTATCCGAAGATATTTCTACTGATTTATCATCTGCTGACATATCAGAACCTTTCTTCAATTTCTCTCCGACTATTTCCTCTACGAATCTTGATACATCAACCTCTTTATTGAAGCGCTCCTTAACATAATATATATGAAGATAATGTTTTGCCCTTGTCATTGCGACATAAAACATGCGTCTTTCCTCTTCCATATCAGCATCAAGCACCGCCTTATTATGAGGCGTAACCCCTTCGTTGACATCCGGTATAAATACACATTCATACTCAAGACCTTTTGCTCCATGCATTGTCATAATCACCACAGCATCCTCCGGTTCCTGACCATTTAGCATCGCCTGGCTTTTACCCGCCTGCTCTTTAAGCTCCTCACCATACTGCTGAATGTAATCAAACCACTCATCAAAATCACTGTGATTCTTCGCTTCTTCCTGAAGTTCATCGAGTATATTTATCATATCATCAGCCCTGATTCCCCTGTAATCGGCGTACTCCCGTATATAATCATCATATCCTATCCCACATCTTATAAAATTGATGGCAGCATATGGCTTAAGGGTTGACAGCATCTTAAGATCATACTCTAACTGTTCGATACGTTCAACCATCCACTCCTTATCTTCATAGAAATGTTTTAATTCCTCAAAATCCACATACGGCTCACTAAAAGCATTTCGATGTACATACCTCTTAGGTCTGTTGATTATCCGCATAACAGCGGCTCTTTCCCTACTTCCAAGTGCAACTTTTATATATGTAAAAATATCACGTGCGATCCAGTGATCATATATATTGGGGATTCTTTCTTTCATCACGAAAGGAATGTTATACTCCATAAGTTTAGAAGTAAGCGCCCTCGCCTGCGTATTGGTCCTGAAAAGTACCGCCATCTCGCCATAAGGCATTCCATTATTGCGGTTTTCCATTATTTTATTTCTAATAACATCATTCTCCTCAGAAAGTTTACCAAACTCCTGTATATCCACAATTTCACCATCAGGATTATTAGCCGTTATCTCTTTGTCAAATCTGTTTTTATTATTTTTAATAACAAGACCTGCCGCCTTTACGATATTGCCACTGCAACGGTAATTAATGCTAAGTGTATACTTAACTGCATCCTTATAATCTTTTAGAAACTGTTGCATTATATCAGGTCTTGCACCTCTGAAACCATATATAGACTGGTCATCATCACCAACTATAAAAAGATTATTGTAAGGCTTAGCCAAAAGCTTCACCACATCATACTGAACTTTATTGATATCCTGAAATTCATCAATCAGTATAAACGGATACTGCTTCTGCCACATCCTTAATATATCCTGTCTCTGCGATAAAAGCTCATAACAGTATATGAGCATGTCATCAAAATCAATAAGACTTCTTCTTTCAAGAGCATTGTTATATGAATTAAATATCTTGCGGAATATCTCTCCTGAGCAGTTAGGCGAATAATAATTTGACAGCTCCATATTTTCGCCCTTTACCCTGCTTATCTCCGCTTCTATATCATTAATAAATTCATTCTCGTCCTGAATCTCAAGGTCTGTCTTACTTATTATATCTTTAAGAATCTGCCTCTTTAAATCTTCTTTAATAATATTGTCTGCCGTATAATGATATGCATATTTTAAGATAGTAAAAAATATTGCATGAAATGTACCAAATGTAACCCTGGCACTTCTGCCGCCTATGCTCTGCTGAAATCTCTGCTTCATCTGAACTGCTGCTGCCTTAGTGAAAGTTATAACGAGTATATTTGTCGGAGAAACGTTCATCTCGTCTATAAGATATTTTATCCTCGCAGTTATGACGGCGGTCTTGCCGCTGCCCGGTCCCGCTATACACAGGCATGGCCCCTTAAAGTGCCTGATGGCTTTTTCCTGATTTTTATCATAAATAAATGACATATTATTTAAATTCCTATTCTTATATTATTATTTCTCTTTAGTTATCCCGTAACTACTTTTTAATTGTTTTATCTTTACATCATATTATAAAAAAATATATTAAAAATCAAATTTCTACGCAAAAACACGTTCCGCCATTATTTTTATGGCTGTTACTTTTATTTATCAGCATAACAAAAGATCCCCCTCTGGTACAGCGAATAATAGGTTGTACCAAAGAGGGATTCCCTATGTAAAAACTAAAAACTCATAATCTGTGAAAACATTTCACTTAAGTTACCATATGCCCTGTAATTTGCTATCTCATCACCCGGAGTTTCTTTTGTGTTAAGAAGTATCATTTTATCACCCTGATAATACTTAACCATATATCTGCAAAGTGATGAATTTATAGCGGCACCAATTATAAGCAAAATCCTTGCATGCTCAACAGCGCTGCTTGCCTGTGATATTTTGCCGTTATCTATCATCTCACCCATAAGTGAAAATCCCGGACGTAATACTACATCACATACATCACACTTTGGTATACCAACAGAATGTTTAATGTATTTAGAATCAAATATCTTTCCGCATGAAGGACATCTGTTGCCTTCTACGGAACCATGAAGTTCTATTACCTTATCGCATCCTGCTTTCTGATGAAGACAATACACCATTCTTGTAATAACTGCATCAAGCTTTCCACATCTTTGTAATCTTGCAATCCCTTTATGTACCGGTGATGGCTCAACATCCTCTTTATTAAGAATTATATCCTTATAATATTTATAAAAAAGATCTGCTCTTCTTGAATAGAAAAGTGATGATACAATCTCATCATTTGAATATCCATATTCCTGTTCTATTTCATATGCGATATGCTCTGCATGAACTCCGTTAAGACCTGTTTCACGCATTACTTCGGCACCACTTAGTACAACGATGTTTCCTCCACCCGATATAATATTTTTTATTGTCTCAAGATTCTGATTCATACTATCCCCTCCCATTCAACCACATTTTATGTAACAAAGAGAACTCATCTTCAATCAATCTCATTAC
Organism: Lachnospiraceae bacterium; assembly: GCA_022764445.1. Taxonomy (GTDB): domain Bacteria; phylum Bacillota; class Clostridia; order Lachnospirales; family Lachnospiraceae; genus Butyribacter. Next base: position 6,437 of record JALERT010000020.1, read on the forward strand.
TATTCACCACATATGCAACTTTATTAACTTAATCTCCAATATATGCACAAATCGCAGCAACTGCACGATCTATTCCCTGAAAATCACTTCTTACAACAATATCATAATTATTAAGGTTGTTCCACTTCTCCCCTACATGATAATTATAATAATTAGCTCTTCTCTTATCATTCTTAATTACTGTATCTGCTGCTGACTTTTCATCTACTCCGTAAACTTTTACTGCTCTGTCGATTCGGAAGCTCATGGCTGCATGTATAAAAAGATTACATACATCATCACGTTCTTTAAGAACATAATCCGCACATCTACCAACTATGACACATGGTCCTTCTTCTGCAACTTTTCTGATAACGTCTGACTGTGCTAAAAATATCCTGTCATCAAGTGAAAGTCCACCGAACCCAAAGTCCTGATTACCGTAAACATTGATACCCATTGCAAGAGAATATAAAAGACTGTTGGTAGCCTTTTCTTCTGCCCTGGCAAATGTTTCCTCAGCAAAGCCGCTTTCTTTTGCAGCTCTTGTAATCAATTCATTATCATAAAAAGGAATACCATAATGCTCTGCTATCTTCTGTCCGATTTCTCTTCCACCACTTCCGTACTGTCTGCTAATAGTAATAATCTTATTCATGATAATTTCCCCCTTCACCATCTGACTTTTGTACCAAACGCCATATAACGTTATATATATTATACTATTATTGGTTAATTTTCACAAGCATACTTTATTCATTTACTCTATATTTAAGCCTTGTAGTTACTGTACAGACGCAAGCTTGACACCTACTGTCAATCTATGCGCCAATGACTAAATTATACACCCTGTACTGACGATAAAAATGATATCCAAGTTTCTCGGCGAGCTTTACGGATATCATTGTCCTTGCATCCCAGTTTGGATGAAGATTTTTCTTAAGACATTTTAATATAAGGGCAGCACCACATACTGTAGCAAGGCCTCTCTGCCTGTATTCATCCATACAATGAATAGTTATCTCTATCCCTTCCGGATAAACCGTATATGATGATGCTCCTGCCACAAGCTTTCCATCATGAACTATTCCTATACCCATTCCTCTTTTTGCATAATCATCAAATGATTTAAAATTGATGCCCATATCTTCAGACCATTTTTCAGCGATTGCCTGATTAAATATGTCCTCATTACATTCTATATCTTTTATGCTGTAATTATTATCAAGTCTGCTAATAAATCCCTCTAATTTTTCAATATTAAATATGGTGTCGGATTCTCTTTTTATCGCATATCTTGTACCGGGCGTAATTCTTTCTTCATACATATCGCAAAGATACCTGTCCCATTTTCCGTTCAGTGGTACTAATATTATTTCTTCCCCAACGATGTCATCCGGCATATTAAAAGAAAGTTCCTCATTAGGTTCTCCTGCAAAATAGCAAAAGCCTGCATTTATAATCTGTGCTGATTTGGGATTAACTTCATCATCACACCACACATATCCCATACATCCTGATATAGCAGAAGGTATCAGACTGTCTGTCCAGTTATCAAAAAGTTTCTCTATCTTAAATTTATTTTTTTCAGAAATATTATATATACTCATCCATCTCTTCCTCTTATAAAATTCGGTCTTTTGTACTAAATTCTCTGTAACAAATATGCCATCGACTAATATATCTGATTATAGCTTATTGTTACAGTTTATTATCACAATGTAAATCTGCTTTCTATATCATATCCATGATGCATTGGCCCATTACCTTTTCCGAGATTAAGCATGGCACTAATTGCTCCTGTAATGTACTCTTTTGCTTTTCTTACAGAAGTAACCATATCATAACCTTTTGCAAGATTGGCGGCAATGGCACTTGAAAGCGTGCAGCCAGTACCATGCGTATTAGGATTATCTATCTTCTCCCCATAAAACCATTCATATTTACCATCATGATACAAAAGGTCATCTGCATTTCCATCAAAATGACCACCCTTACAAAGAACGGAACAGCCATATGTTTCACTTATAACTTTTGCAGCCTTTTCCATGTCTTCTCTTGTAGTTATATTTATACCTGTAAGTACTTCTATTTCAGGTATGTTAGGAGTGACAAGTGATGATATCATCATAAGCCTCTTTTTAAATACTTCCATAGCATCATCTGCCATAAGCCTTGTTCCGCTTGTGGATATCATAATGGTATCAAGCACTATATTCTCTGCCTTGTACTTAGTAAGTACATCCGCCACAACTTCCATTATTACACTATTGGGAAGCATTCCAATCTTTACCGCATCAGGATATATATCATCAAATACTGCTTCAAGCTGTCCACGCATAACGTCAGGAGATACATCACTTACCATTTTTACACCTGTTGTATTTTGCACTGTAAGTGCTGTTATGGCACTCATTGCGTAAACTCCATTGACAGTCATTGTCTTTAAATCTGCCTGAATACCGGCACCACCACTCGGGTCACTTCCAGCTATGGATAAAGCTGTCTTTATTGTTGTCTTTGTATCAGTTGTATTAATTTTATCTAACTTGTTTTTCTTTATGTTCATAATTTTTCCTTAAACTGTTAATTAAAAAAGGGACTTAACACCAGTTAAATAGTGCGTAAGCCCCTTTTCCTTTGTTATCTCTTATATTTGCCTGCAAGATCTATTCTTGTGAGAGCCTTCTTAAGTGCAAGTTCAGCCCGAAGCGCATCAACTGCCGGTCCGCCGCTTTTCAGGCGACGCTCAGCTCGCTGCTTAGCTTCATTAGCTCTGTTTACATCTATTTCATCAGGCCACTCGCAGGATTCTGCAAGGATTGTCACTTTATTCTTAGTGATCTTCACAAATCCATCATGAAGGGCAGCTTCCTTAGTGCCATCTGCCTGCTTAATCTTTATGACTCCAGGCTCAAGTATGGCAGTAAGCGGGATATGACCGGCAAGAATACCAATCTCACCCTCCGTTGTCTTCATTTCTACCATCTCTGCATCTCCATCGAAGAAGATACGGGTAGGGGAGATAATCTGCAGGTTGAACGTTTTGTCAGCCATCTGATTCTCCTTTCTCCAGCACATGAGTTCACATATTTACAGTGAACTATTCATAACATCCCTATCTTGAATTCATTCTTTCAACTACTTCATCAATAGAACCGGCGTTAAGGAATAAATTCTCTGGAATATCATCATGCTTACCTTCAAGAATCTCCTGGAAACCACGTATTGTCTCATTGATAGGTACATACTGTCCAGGAAGACCTGTAAACTGCTCTGCTACATGGAATGGCTGAGAAAGGAATCTCTGTACCTTTCTGGCTCTGTTAACTACGATCTTATCATCTTCTGAAAGTTCGTCCATACCAAGGATAGCGATAATATCCTGAAGTTCTTTATACTTCTGAAGTATCTCCTGTACTCCACGCGCTACCTTGTAATGCTCCTCTCCTACGATATGAGGATCAAGTATACGTGATGTAGACTCAAGAGGATCTACTGCCGGATAAATACCAAGCTCTGATATAGAACGTGAAAGAACTGTCGTAGCGTCCAGATGTGCAAACGTATTAGCCGGAGCCGGATCTGTAAGGTCATCAGCAGGTACATATACTGCCTGTACTGATGTGATAGATCCTTTCTTTGTAGAAGTGATACGCTCCTGTAAAGCACCCATCTCTGTCTGAAGTGTAGGCTGATAACCTACGGCACTAGGCATACGTCCAAGAAGCGCTGAAACTTCTGAACCAGCCTGTGTGAAACGGAATATATTATCAATGAAAAGAAGTACGTCTTTTCCTGAACTGTCACGGAAGTTCTCAGCCATAGTAAGACCTGTAAGACCAACTCTCATACGAGCTCCTGGTGGCTCGTTCATCTGACCGAATACCATTGTTGTTTTATCAATAACACCTGATTCAATCATTTCATAATAAAGATCATTACCCTCACGTGTACGCTCACCAACACCGGTAAATACTGAGTATCCACCATGTTCCTGAGCAATGTTTGTTATAAGTTCCTGTATAAGGACAGTCTTACCTACACCTGCACCACCAAAAAGACCGATCTTACCACCCTTCTGATAAGGACAAAGTAAGTCTACTACCTTGATACCTGTTTCAAGCATTTCTGTATCTGTAGCCTGTTCTTCAAAAGTTGGAGCTTTTCTGTGTATAGGATTATACTGTACTCCTTCAGGAGCCGGTTTATTATCGATTGGCTCACCAAGTACATTGAACATACGTCCAAGAGTAGCTTCACCAACCGGTACAGATATTGGACCACCTGTTGCCTGTGCTTCCATACCACGGACAAGTCCGTCAGTAGGTCCCATCGCAATACAGCGGACAGTATCATCACCCAGATGCTGCGCAACTTCGACTACGAGCTTTCCACCGTCTTTAAGTGGAACATTAATCGCATCGTTAATCTCCGGAAGCTTTCCTTCTGGAAACTTTATATCCAGAACGGCACCGATAATCTGGGTAAGCTTACCTGTATTTAATTCTGCCATCGTCATTCTCCTTTATATTTTATTAAGATATCGCTGACGCACCTGCGATAATCTCTGTAAGTTCCTGTGTAATAGATGCCTGTCTGGCTCTATTATACCTAAGCGATAAATCACTTATCATGTCTTCTGCGTTGCTTGTCGCTGAATCCATAGCCTGCATACGCGCACCATTTTCACTGGCATGAGACTCTACAAGACCACCATATATAAGACTGTTGATATACTTAGGAATTATTGCATCCAAAGCTTCTTCTGCTTCCGGTTCATAATTCATAAGTGTAATCTTATCAAGTGGATCTTCTGATATGTCTTCCTGCTCGGATATTATGTCCTCCGCATCTATAGGAAGAAGCTTTATCATGGTAGGAATCTGAACAACCGTATTTTTAAATATGGTATATGCAAGGTAGATTTCTCCAATCTCACCCTTTACAAACTGGCTGAGAAGTTCTTTGCCAATCTCAGTTGCATCGCTGTATAATGGTTCATTAATTGCTTCAGAATAATCCTTTGCTATATTGTAACCATTTTTCTCAAGGGATTCTCTTCCCTTTAAACCTACCGCATAGATTATTGTATTGTCCGTAGTAAATCTTTCATCATGGGTTACAAGCTTAACAACATTTGAGTTATAACCGCCTGCAAGACCTCTATTTGATGTGATTACTATAACAGCTTTCTTATCCGATTTGCTCTTCTGTAGAAACGGATGTGACATCTGTCCTGACTTTGCAATCATGTCTGCTACAGTCTCATACATAGTGTCAAAATATGGTTTTGATACTTCTGCTCCAAGCTTGGCTTTCTGCAGTTTAACAGAGGATACGAGTTTCATCGCTTTCGTAATCTGTCCTGTACTCTGGACACTTTCTTTACGCCTTTTAATGTCTCTCATTGAAGCCATACTGTTATCTCCATTCCTGCAAATTATTTATTCTTTGCAAACTCAGCCTTAAACTCTTCAATAGCTTTGACAAGCTTCTGTTCTGTCTCTTCCTTAAGTTCACCGTCTGTCTTAATGGCATCCGGAACTTCAGGATATTTTGTATCAACATATTCCAAAAGACCTTTTTCAAAGTCATGTATATCTTCTAACTCAATATCTATAAGATATTTCTTTGTTGCCGCATAGATGATGATTACCTCATTCTCTACAGGCATAGGATTATACTGATCCTGTTTAAGAATCTCACGTATACGTTCACCCTGTGCAAGCTGTGCCTTTGTGTCCGGATCAAGGTCTGAACTGAACTGTGAGAAGGCTGCCAGCTCTGTATACTGTGCAAGGTCGATACGGATAGGACCTGATATCTTCTTCATTGCCTTAATCTGTGCTGAACCACCAACTCGTGAAACCGAAAGTCCTGCATTAACGGCAGGACGGAAACCTGCATTGAACATTTCTGTCTCAAGGTATATCTGACCGTCTGTAATAGAAATTACATTGGTTGGAATATATGCAGAAACATCGCCGGCCTGTGTCTCAATTATAGGCAAAGCTGTAAGTGATCCACCACCAAGTTCATCTGAAAGTCTTGCTGCTCTTTCAAGAAGTCTTGAATGAAGATAGAATACATCACCAGGGAATGCCTCACGTCCAGGTGGACGCTTAAGAAGTAATGAAAGTGTACGGTATGCAGCGGCATGCTTTGTTAAATCATCATATATAACAAGAACATCCTCTCCATTTTCCATCCACTCTTCACCTATTGCACATCCTGCATATGGTGCAATGTACTGAAGTGGCGCAAGCTCACTCGCTGTTGATGCAACTATGGTAGTATAATCCATAGCACCAAACTCTTCTAATTTATTTACAATAGACGCAACTGTAGATGCTTTCTGTCCGATTGCAACATATATACACTTAACGCCCTGTCCCTTCTGGTTGATAATTGTATCAATTGCAATAGCTGTCTTACCTGTCTGACGGTCTCCGATAATTAACTCTCTCTGTCCTCTTCCGATAGGAACCATTGCGTCAATAGCCTTAATACCTGTCTGTAAAGGTGTATTAACTGATTTTCTTGAGATAACACCTGATGCGACTCTTTCTATCTGACGTGTCTTATCTGTCTTTATAGGACCTTTTCCATCTATAGGCTGACCAAGAGCATTTACTACTCGACCAAGCATTGCATCACCAACAGGTACCTCAACAACTCGTCCTGTAGTTTTTACAATATCGCCTTCATTGATATTCTTACTGTCACCTAAAAGTACAGCACCGACGTTATCTTCCTCAAGGTTTAAAACCATGCCGTATATTTCATTTGGGAATTCCAAAAGTTCACCCTGCATAGCCTTAGCAAGACCATGAATACGGGCAATACCATCGGCAACCTGTATTACAGTACCTGTATCTGCAACTTCAAATTTGGTACTATAGTTTTTAATCTGTTCTTTGATTACTGAACTGATTTCTTCAGGTTTCAAATTCATGATACTCTCGCACCTTCTTTCGATTATTTTTATGAATATAAATTCAATGTAATCATAAAGATTACGACTGAGATAACTGGATCTTTGACAATTCTCTTGCCATTGTCTCCAGCTTTGTCTTAACACTGCTGTCTACAACCCTGTCACCGATACGTATAACCATGCCGCCGATAAGCGACTTGTCTACGTCATAATTCATACGAAATTCAACATAAGAAGTGGTAGCTAAAAGCTTCTCTTCTATATCCTTCTTCTGCTGTTCTGACAGCTCAGTTGCAGATGTCACACATGCTACTCCAATCCTCTTTTCTTCCCATACTCTTTCGATAAAGTATGACAGTATGCTTTCAATCTCTGCAAATCTGCCCTTCTCTGTGATAGTTACAAGAAAGCCTACAAGCTCATCAGATACTTTTCCCTTGAAAGCTTCTTCTATCATGGATACTTTTTCCTCTATGGGAATCCTTGGATGATTAAGAATACTTATATACTCCTCATTGGACTTTAGCACTTCGAGAACTGCTTCCACTTCTTCAAGCATGGAATCAAGTGTGCCACCTTCTACAGCAACTTCGAACAAAGCCTCGCCATATGTTTTGGATACTAACTTAGCCATGTCTCATCACCCATTTCTTTTAAAGTGTCTGCAATTAACTGTGACTGCTTATCATCATCTAAAGAAGATGCGACAATCTTTCCTGCCATAGCAGTAGCAACAGAAATCATTTCCTGTTTAACTTCATCTTTTACCTTAGACTTCTCAAGCTCAACCTCATGGTTTGCTCTGTCTAAGATTCTAGAAGCTTCTTCTTTCGCTTCATTTATGATGTCGTTTTCCTTCTTCATTGCCTTTTTACGGGTTTCACTAAGAATTTCTTCTGCCTCTTTATCGACATCCTTAAGCTTTGTGTCGTATTCGGCTTTAAATTCTATAGCATCCTGCTTCTCTTTTGCTGCTGCATCTAACTGCTCTTTTATATGAGCCTGACGTTTCTGAAGCAAATCACGTGCCGGATTAAACAAAAGATAAGAAAGCAAAAGGAACAGCGCAAACATGGCAAGTATAGTTATGGCGGTATCTACAAGCAGCTGAGGATCAAGACCAAATATATAGTCACCCAGTGCATTACCTGCCAGTGCAACTCTAATCACACTACTCACTGTACTGCCTCCCTTCTATAAATAGTAATCATAATTTGTATATCTCCCGGGGAACATAAGGATGAGTCCCCTCTTAGGATAACGATACTAAGGCATCTTCCCACCTGCGGTGGGTCCCTCCTTAGGATAACAGATATCAATCCTAAGAAATCTCCCCATCTTCGATGGGTCCCCTCTTAGGATAACAATTAAAGTTTACCATAGAGAGGGTTAGCAAATAACAGAATAAGAGCAACAACCAATCCGTAAAGACCTGTTGTCTCGGCTACGGCCTGTCCAAGAAGCATAGTAGACATTACATCACCCTTTGCACCCGGATTACGACCAACTGCAGATGCACCATAACCTGCTGCAATACCCTGACCAACACCAGGACCAATACCTGCGATAACTGCAAGACCTGCACCTATTGCAGAACCCATCAATACTAAACCTTCATTAGTTATATTCATTTTAATTTCCTCCTTAAAAATGTTTTAATATAATACTTTATGTTTTAATAAACATTAAAATTTGTCACCGTAAATAATTATAATTTACACTTAAGCATCCTCACCAATCGCATCAGCAACGAAGCACATCGTCAACATACAGAATACATACGTCTGTATACATCCGGAGAACACATCAAGATATGCATGAAGTGCTGCCGGCCATACAAGTGTAAGAATCTTTGGCAACAGACCATATATAAGTCCCATCATAACTGTTCCTGATAATATGTTACCGAACAGACGGAGAGACATAGAGATTGGTGTTGAAAATTCACTGATAAGATTCATAGGGAAGAAAAGGAAAATAGGCTCAAATAAACCTTTAATCTTTCCAAACTTCTGATACTTAAATCCGTTGAACTGTATCAATACCCATGTGATCAATGCCAATGGGAATGTTACACCAAAGTCTGCTGTCGGCGGACGAAGTCCAAGCAATCCTGACAAGTTGCATACAAGTATGAATATGAATAATGCACTAACATAATTTCTGAATTTGATGGCTTTCTTATCTCCCATGGAGCTTGCAACCATCCCATCAAGCTTCTCAACTATAAGCTCGACAACATTCAAAAACGGTCCGGGCACCTTGTTTGGATCCGCTTTTTTAATTGCACGATTCGCACATATGGCGAAAACAAGTATGGCTGCTATTACGATTATCATAGAGATATGAGTAGTCGTAAGATAAACATCCCAGCCAAAAAAAGAGAACTTTTTATCCGTATATCCGCGAATAAAGAAGTCTACCTGCTCGCTGCCTCCCGCAAGCAATACCTTACTTAAGTCCAGTGACATATCTAAGACGCCACTTCCCACATTTTCACACTCCTTTTCTTTATAGTATTAATAAATTCATCAGATTATCGTGCCTTATGCGCCACAATAAACTTATGAACCATCGGCTGAAGATAAGCTGATATCTTCATGCCATATATTCCAAATACAGTCCCTACAGGATGTATATACCTGTAGGCTGTCATTGAAACCACTATCACCACAGCCATAATAAACATACGTTTTATCGCTGCGAACTGAACATGTCCCTGTGCATGCTTTGGATCCATATCCAGTGCAATGTCAAGATGGCGGTACATATGCAGTAAAAGCACTGCTGCCCATACGCCTCCCCAAAGTACTCCAAGGACCATGGCAATTTTATTATGAGCAATTATCAATAATATTATTAATACCGGTATCAACCACACTACCAGTCCTATCATCATTTCATTCAGAATCTTTCTGGCCTTTCTCACCTGAATGTGCCTCCTAACTTCTTGTCGCTCCCTTATTCTCCGGATATCTCTTCTTTTTCTCTATGATATCCTCATCATAAGTTTCGTCAGGATGTGCCATCCTGTAATCTTTAAGCTCCTGAATGTACTTAAGCCTCTCATGTTCTTTCTTCATATCTTCTGAATAAAATGACTTTGTAATCATGTATACATTACGAAATGCAGCACCGATTCCAAGAAAAAGCATGAGCAGAAACCACACCTGCATACCGGTTAGACGGTTAATCCACCATCCTATGGCTCCACATAAGAATATCGGAACCATCATACTTATGCCAATCTGTGACACCATCGCAAAGCTTCGAAAGACCTTACGCTCCTTATCATCCATCGTAACGCCCCCTTCAACATTCGCCTACAATCAGTTACAGTTCAAACTTTATGACTGCAACTATTAGTAATTATAATCTATCCCTCATAAAAAGTCCACAAAAAAGAATTTTACATTTTTGTTCTTTACTTTCTATTATGCCACGATTATAATTATTCTAATACTATTTACTTTCACACAAGTAGAAAGGGCATGTGATATTTATGGATAAGATAAGATTATTTAGAAGAAGATTCATGCCGGATGAAATAACAGAACTCAAAGACGATACCATCTTAATGGCTAATGATGACGTTATAGTAACAAAATGGAATGTCCTAAAGCCACGCAATGATATTTCCACAGGTATTTCTGCTTACTTCCTCAAAAAAGGCATAAAGGTAAGCAAAGTCTTTGATCCTAATGGTTCTCTGGTATATTATTACTGCGACATTATTGAAACACTTCATGAAAATGGCAATGATAAATATACATTTAACGATTTACTTATTGACGTTCTTGTTTATCCGGATGGTCATGTTGAAGTAGTTGATATGGATGAATTTGCCGATATCATGGAAAATGGAACGTTATCTAATGAAATAATTGCCAAGGCACTACGCACTACGGATTATCTGCTCAAACTAATCTATTCAGGTCATTTCAGTGACCTCACACAGTATATCACAGACATTGAAAAAACACTGTGGACAAATCGCAACTCCTGATCTGTCCTCAGTGTTTATTTGTTATTCTAATTATTTTTCATTTATTTATTCTGAGTGTATGAGAAATCTTTATACCTTCCTGTCGTGACATTGTACTTATATTGTCCGCGTACCGTTTTATCATCAGCCGTATCGGCAGCGAAACCTATTGTAATTACGTCATCATTTATCGCCTGAAGATTGTATACGACCACATTTTCACTGTTAAAATTAATATCGTTACTGTTATACTCTCTGAAAATATCGGTAAGCATACTGTGTCCATCCTCATTTTTATAAAACACCTCATTTGACCTTGTATCAAAGATTACAAATGTCTGGGAATTTGTGCCATTGTAAGTAAGTACAGCGTATCTTTCGTCTTTATCTTCTGATGCCCACTTGATATCACAATAGTATCCCTTTATATCGGTATATTGTTTATTAGCACCTTTTGGATCCAGAATAATTTCTTTTATAGCTTCACTTCCCGTATTATCTTTTTTGGTGTTTATTTTTATAACTGTATCACCCATATCATTTTTAAGCGTATGATTAATTACAGAAGTTCCTGTATCTGCTTCCTTCTGCTTACCCCTAAGCTTATTTATCTGCTTCTTTGTATACGACTTCTGAAGATATGTTTCTTTATTTTTATCCCACTTATAGTATGTACTGCGCCCATTTATCGTGACTGCAAAAATGCCCTTTTTCCGATTGACTACATCAAACTTCTTCGACTGTGTATCTTCTTTTTCAGATGTCGTATATATAGGACCAGCTATCTGATTAAGTGAACTAACATCTATATTCCAGATATAATATTCCTGTACCGATTGTCCCGCCTTATTTTTCAGTTCACCGGTAGCTTTTGCAAAGCTCTCATCAGATTTTCCAATATCCTGACCAATAACAAGTTCCTGCGTGCCGTCATCATTATAATCATCAGCATACATCGTAAGTCCCTCATCAAAATGAAGAGTATCTCCTGCGGATGACCGGAATACGCTGTTTAAATCTACTCTTGAAAGTTCAGTACCAAAAGTATCAAGAAATACAAGTTCAAAACTGCCCTCATATCCTTCTCCCTGCTTATAACTTCCATTTGTCATAGATAATTGTACTACTCTGTTAAGACCATCAGGAGAAAGCGTTGTAAGCTTAGTAATCGCTGTGCTGTCACTCTCAGCAAATAATCTTTCCTCTTTACTTTGACTTTGCTGATTTTTATCAAGCTCTCCATTCCATAAAATCTGAAGTGGTCTCATCATGAACCACCATACAAAGCATAGAAGAAATGTAAGTATAAGCACCTGTCCCGACGTCTTATCAGGCTTTCTATAATAAAGCATCCCCGATGCCCTTTTTTCTATATATCTTTCCCGGAATGTATAGAAAGAATCAGGCAGACCATCCTTTTTCTTATACATATTTATAATTTCCTGTGCATATTCTTTGTAGCTTCCAAGTCCCATTTTCCTGACAACATAATCATCTGCTGCCAGTTCTATATCCACACTGAGAAGATAATTTGCGAGCCAGATTAACAAATTGAACCAATGTATCGACAAAGTGAGCATTCCCACGAATTTGAAGATTCTGTCTTTTCTCTTATTGTGGCACTCCATATGCATCAATATGTACTTTGCTTCCGACGCTTTCATTTCTTTTGGAATGTATATTTTCCCTTTAAAAATACCCTTTATCATGGGACATCCGATATCTTCTGACTGGTAAACATTGTCATAAAGCCTTACTGCGCCTTTTAATCTGTGAGAAAGCTGGCACTGTCTTATAAAGACAAATCCCCATATTAAAATAACACCGGAAAGCCAGATTAATGCACATACCCTGTAACTTCTGGTTGTACTTATGTCATTGGCAAAAACAGTAAACCACCCGGTCATCATTCCCTTTACATCAGGCATGTCAAGTCCGAACTTTGTCATTAATATATGAAAATGTCTGTTCCATTCCTTGTTTATACAAAGTGTGCTGGATAGTGATAACGGACATAACATCCTTAAGCAAATAAGCATCCAGAGCCATACCATGTATTTACGCGGCGCCTTTGATGTAACAAGTCTTATTATCATTACTACAGGTACAAGCAAAACACTTAAAACGCTTATTGATATTACAGTAAAAAAAAGTTTATAAATAAAATCTAATATTATCATTCAATCCTCTTCTTTTAAACTTTGATTTATATGGTAGTATAATTTATATTACAACCAAACCCTCTGCGTATGCAACTTAATTAGGGATAAGAATAAATAATTTATATGGCTGAACTGTTGCATATTTATTAAAGTTCATAACTGACATTTATTTTTAATAGAATTTTTCATATTTTTTATAAATTTTATGTTATACTTGGTTACAGTTCACACTATACTTGATATGTTTATCATATGTTCTCTCGGAGTCTATTTGTATTTGATTCTTTTAGAACATTATAAAAACAGGAGGCACATATGAGGTTTTGCCATAATTTCTTTGGTCATCTAAAAACCATTTTACATCATAAAAATCTTGTACGCCATTACTGCTTCAAGGCAGGCTTATATAAGCAGGGCATTATGCACGACTGGTCAAAATATAACCCTGTTGAATTTTTTGTTGGCGTAAAATATTATCAGGACGGCAAAAGAAGTCCAAACTTTGGAGAAAAAGAAGACCACGCATATTCTTCCGCATGGCTTCATCATAAAGGTCGTAACCGCCACCATTTTGAATACTGGATTGATTATGGTCTTGATCCATCTAAAGGTTTGGTAGGTATGCCTATGCCTACACGATATGTAATAGAACTTTTCTGTGACAGAATCGCCGCTAGCAAGAACTATAACAGGGACACATATGACGATTCTTATCCACTTAAATATTATATGAAGAATCGTGATCACTACGTAATTCATCCAGACACAAAAGCCCTTGTAGAAAAACTTCTTAATATGCTGGCAGATGAAGGCGAAAAAAAAACATTTGAATATATTCGCAGGGAAATAGATTGGAAACATTCCAGAAAGTGGTAAATTACGTTTAATTGGAATTTATAAAAGATTTATTGTAACGTACAAACGGAGATTATCATGAAAAAATTAAAATCAATTTTATTTAAATATAAACACGCAATCATAATATTATATATCCCAATTTACCTTTTCTGGTTTATGTATCTTGAAAAACGCACTGATGTAGAATTCACATATATCCACTGTTTTATAGATGATTATATACCATTTTGCGAGATATTTATTATTCCATATCTTATTTGGTTTCTTTACGTTGCCGCTACGCTTGTTTTTTTATTTTTCCAGACAAAGCATCTTGATGACTTTTACAGGTGTGCGGCTATACTGCTATTAGGAATGACTACATCACTTATTATATATACTATCTTTCCTAATGCACAGAATATGAGACCTCATACATTTGAAAGAGATAATATTTTTACACAGATTATATCTGTACTGTATGCCACCGACACTGACACTAACGTATGTCCAAGCATCCATGTATTTAACGCAGTTGCGATAAATGTTGCAATATCAAAAAGCTGGTACTTTAAGGACAAGCGTGCAGTACGCATCGGTTCCAATATATTATGTGTGCTTATATGTATGTCAACACTTATGTTAAAACAGCACTCATTTATTGATTTAGTGTGTGCACTCTTATTGTATTTATTTTATTATGTAATTATATATAAGCCATTTAAATCACAGCCACCTGCATAGCAGGTGGCTTGGTTTAAATACTGAACTTAAGTTTTCCCAAATCTTCTCCCAACTGAAACTTTCTGTATAATTCGATTTTTCTCTCATAGGCATCACATATATCTTCTATTCTTTTATGTGACATTTGAGAATCTATGCTATAATCCATTGCAATAGTCTTCCTGTCTAAAAGTTTGGAAATGTCCACCAGAGTTCTGTCAGTAACATATTTCATCAATTGTAACTCCGTTGAAGCAAAACTGGTAGTTCTCACACTTAACAAAGCTTTAGTGCTATCCGGTATCTCCTGATGTACAAATAAACTCTTCCCACTGTCAAAAATAGGAGCCATTCCTTTAAACTCTAATGTATCAGCATTCCTTAGTATAGCCACATTATTTAAATGTCTGTCACAATTAGATAAGATAAAATCAGTCTGTATCTGATATTCTAAATTAGCACGTAAAATTTCTTCATTAGCTCCATGTTTTTTACAAACATTAATAAAATGTTCATAGCTGCTAATATCATTGGGCTGTTTCTCAGAAGTCACTATAGCGTATGCTGAAACCAATTCTAAATCCTGTGATGTAAATATTGGTGAGATACAGCCATAATCATAATCTTTTCCATTTATCTTGGTTAAATTATACTTCGCATAATCAAATTTTCCCTGCTCCTCATGTATACGACTGGCTATAACTTCATTAATGCTTTCTGTAGAATAATTATCTTTATTTCCCTTTATCAAATATCTCTTACCATTCCATATAGCCCATTTTTTCTCTAAAGCACCCTGTAATGAACTGTTTGGACTGTATTTTCCACTTGAACTTTCATCTGTAAAATCAGTCGTCCACTCATTTTGAAATTCATTATCAAATAAGTTAACATCTTCCCATGATAAACCCGAATCTATAGGTTTAATCCAGTAGTAATCTGTCAGACTTAAGCCTAAGTTATTTTGAAGATAAATTTCAGAATTGTCAAAGCCTTTCTTTTCTAACATTGCATAAACTTCTTTTTGCTTGATTGGAGCAGCCCTGTATTTCCACCAAAAACTTAACCTGTTTTTATCAGTGGCATGTTCCAATGGAAGTAATCTTTCATCAGAAACACCGGCATAATCAGCCCATATCAACTGACCACTCTCGTCAATCTCCACCACTGTTATTGGTGTATTTTTCCGCATTAAATAATAATACATAATGTTCCCGCTCCTTTTCTTTTAGATATTTATCAAGCTCATGATTACCAATAGTTTCTAATACATTCATATTACTGTCATTTATTTCAAAAATCTTTCTTACTTCTTCTAAACCATTATAATTAAATTTTATATAAAAACTATTATCTTTTATACATAAGTCAGCGACCACACCATTTTTAGTAATCCTTTTAAATATCTTCATACTCCCCCTCCTAATTTTACTAATGTTCTCCGAGAAAACATACTATTAAAACTATTATCCCACAATAAAGTAAAAAAAGGTATAGCTTTTTCAAGCCATACCTAATAAAAGTATATTTTTCTTTTCCTCTAGAAGTTCCGTCCGTTCCATCCCCAGTCATTGACACCATGATAAGTGACATACACCTTGTCACCGGGGATATCAAGCTCTTCAGCGTAAATGTCGCATATAGCCGCTGTCATCTTCTCATATGCATCAGATGATGCCTCTCCAAAAAGACTAACGCTTACATATGCACCTTTTTCAAGTTCTTTTCCACCCATATAAAGTGAATACTCGTCATCAAATCCTACCATGAGAAATCCCTCAGACTTACCAAGTATAGATATAGCATTACCTAACTTACTTTTAATGGATTTTTCCTTTTCTTTTGATAATTTTACTGTTAATTTTGAATCAATAAATGGCATTTTTCTCTCCTTTTAGATACTTTTTTAATTGTTACCTGAACTATGCTTAATAATAGTTCAGACTCCCATTTACTATGCATATCACAATTATAACATCATTAGTTTAATTTTTCCAATTCTTCGTTGATAATATCTTCACTTTCAGCCATTGCTCGAAGTGTTAAAGTCAGAAGCTTTTCTAATTCCCAGCCTAACATTTCTGCACCTCTTTCAATAACTTCTCTTGAACACCCGACAGCAAAACCTTTACTCTT
Organism: Lachnospiraceae bacterium; assembly: GCA_022764445.1. Taxonomy (GTDB): domain Bacteria; phylum Bacillota; class Clostridia; order Lachnospirales; family Lachnospiraceae; genus Butyribacter. The sequence continues at coordinate 23,199 of JALERT010000020.1, forward strand.
GTATTTTTTCTTAAGAGATTTTAATTCCATATCCTTTGTACTCTTTGAAGGACGCATAAGTGCAGCTGCCCATATAAGACCTGTAAGCTCATCTGCCGCAAATAAAACTTTTTCCATCTCATGTTCCGGTTCTACGTCAAGAGTAACTCCGCAGCCTATGGTTATACCATATCCATGAGAACATACCGCATGGATAATATCATCTGAAACTCCTGCCTCTTTTAACATCTCAAGAGCTTTAAGACAATGTTCTTCGGGATAAAGTTCAAAGTCAATATCGTGAAGAAGACCTACAATCCCCCAATATTCTGCATCTTCACCATAGCCTAATTCTTTAGCATACCATTTCATAACTGCTTCAACCGTAAGTGCATGCTGAATATGGAATTGATCTTTATTGTATTTTTTAAGTAATTCAAATGCATCATTTCTTGATATATGATCCAACATTGCTTCCCCCTTTTTTGATATATAATTATTTTCATACTGTTTTAGTAGGTTTTATTATACTAGTCAAAGGTTTAACTGTCAATCTTGCGATTGAACTGGAACACCTACTACATCAGCCTGCAATGCTGGCAATGACAGAACAATTCCCTCTAATTTGTTTCCTATCAAAATTCTTAATCCCAAACGATACCGGATGGATTCGAACCATCAACTTCAGCTTTGCAAGCCTATGCCATTCCAACGGCCACGGCATCAAACTTTTCATATAAATCTAAAGACCGGCGGTTTTGCACATAATTAGCCAAACTTTTAGTTAACTATCGCAAAACCTCCGGTCTTTCCGGTCAGTTCTATAATCGTATTTTTTCTGTTTTATCAATCTGTATGACTTTGCCATCCTGTATTATCAGTGTTACATTGCCATACTTAATATCGCTTACATACCGTACAACTTTTTCTATGTAATCTTTTTCTTCTAAATTCTTATTCTCTCCATCTTTCAAATACATTCCTCCCTGGATTTTAAGAGTTAAATAAAGGAGTTGATAAATATCTGTCTCCTGAGTCTGGAAGCAAAGCAACTATTGTTTTGCCCTTATTTTCCGGTCTTTTTGCAAGAATCTCTGCTGCTTTAAGAGCTGCACCTGATGATATGCCGACTAAAATACCCTCTGAAACAGCAAATGCTTTACCTTCTGCGAATGCATCTTCATTTTCTATAGGAATAATTTCATCATAAACCTCGGTATTAAGCACATCCGGAACAAATCCTGCTCCAATACCCTGAATCTTATGAGCTCCCGCTTTGCCAGTAGAAAGTACAGCACTTGATGCAGGTTCTACTGCTACTATCTTTACATCCGGATTCTGTTCCTTTAAGTACTCACCGACTCCTGTAATAGTTCCACCTGTACCGACACCTGCTATAAAGATGTCTACCTTTCCATCTGTCTGTTTCCATATCTCAGGACCTGTTATCTTTTTATGAATCTCAGGGTTTGCAGGATTTACAAACTGTCCAAGTATAACAGAACCTTCTATTTCCTTATTCAATTCATCTGCTTTAGCAATAGCTCCCTTCATTCCCTTTGCACCTTCTGTAAGTAC
>JALERT010000070.1 GCA_022764445.1 Lachnospiraceae bacterium
CAATAAAAGTAATTATCAGGTTGCAGCGGGCAACAGCATAAAGCCTAAGCTTACGATACGTCCAAGCATATCCAAAGAAGCACCTGAATTTGATACAACTAATCCAAGAATTGCAACTGTAACTTCAAAAGGCAAAGTCTATGGTAAAAACGATGGTACTACATATCTTACTGCAACTATATCTAATGGAAAAAGCGCAAAATGCAAAATTTCCGTTATAAAAGATTAGAAAGAAGGGAAGCAACGCTAAATAGTGCTGCTTCCCTTCGCTCTTTATATTATCATTATTTTGCAGAATACCCCATCATGTCCATATATTCGGTCAGTGCATCCTTCCACTGTTTCATACGATAATCACCCATGCTGTTTAGTTTTTTATTGTCAAGTACGGAGTAAGCCGGTCTCTTTGCAACAGATGCAGGATATTCGTCTGTTGTTACGGGTACAATCTTTGTACTGCTGCCACTCTGTCTCATTATCTCACATGCAAATTCATACCAGCTTGTTATACCCTCACATGTACCATGATATATACCATACTCACCTGTAGGTATGATATGAAGTATCATCCTTGCAAGTTCCAGGGATGATGTTGGAGAACCGAACTGGTCGTTAACTACCGTTATCTCATCATGGTCCTTTGCAAGACGGAGCATTGTTCTGACAAAATTATTGCCCTCACCATAAAGCCATGCTGTACGGACGATGAAATACTTATCTGTCTCTGCCATAACCGCTTTCTCACCTGCAAGCTTAGTAGATCCATATACACTCTGTGGCGCAGGCTCATCACTTTCTACATATGGTTTGTCCGCATCCCCTGCAAATACATAGTCTGTAGAAACCTGAACAATCTGTGCATCTATAAGAGCTGCTGCCTTAGCAAGATTCTTTGGTCCAAGCGCATTGATACGCTCTGCATTTTCCCTATCCGTCTCGCACTTATCTACTGCTGTATGAGCCGCACAGTTTATTATGGTATCAGGTTTATTTTCTGTAACTACTTTGCAAACCTGCTCCCAATCGCATATATCAAGATTGTCAACGTCAGTATTAATTACTTCTATATCCGTATCTTTAAGAAGATAATTAAGGGAACGACCAAGCTGTCCGTTGCATCCTGTTATCAGTACTTTTTTCATGAAATTACCTCCATTGTTTATTTATATTCTCTCGAAGTCTCTTTGTGCTTAATTTTGTGAGATGATTTTTTGTCAGATGTACACAAATTTATGAGGCGTACGTGGAGCTACACCAGATAAATTTGTGTGCATATGTCGGAAATTCAGCCACAAAAGCAGGGCAAGAGAGACTCCGAGAGAACATATCTTAAAGAAATATCTCATCTGAAAAAGCCGGATGCTTTCCATCTTTTTCAGATATATTAGGTGTCTCTCCCTCAGGTATAGGCCACTTTACACCGATAGTTGGATCATTCCACATAATACCTGCTTCAGATGAAGGATCATAAAAATCAGTACACTTATAAGCAAATTCTGCTGTATCTGAAAGAACGTAGAATCCATGAGCAAATCCTTCCGGGATATAAAACATATTCTTCTTCTCTGCTGAAAGAGTTACACCAAACCACTTTCCATATGTCTTAGAACCTTTTCTAATATCAACGGCTACATCATATACTTCACCGCTAAGTACACGTACAAGCTTTCCCTGAGTGTGATTTTTCTGGTAATGAAGACCACGAAGTACACCTTTTGTAGAGCTTGACTGGTTGTCCTGAACAAACTCCATGTCAAGACCTGCCTCCTTAAACTCCTCATAATTGTATGTCTCCATAAAATATCCTCTTGAATCACCAAAGACAGTTGGCTCAATCAGATAAAGTCCATCAATATCCTGGCACTTTTCAAATTTAAACTTACCCATAATTCTTTTACTCCTTATCATTTGATACGCATTGAGGCGACACCCTGTCCACAATGACAGTATGGACATATCCGTTTCGTCATCGCCACAATCAGCTTATATAACTATACCACTAGACTGTTGACTTAGCAAACAGTTTTCTCCTTCTTCCCTTTTTATGCTTCCTTTCACGTTTATCTAAAACATCAGGCTCAAGACTTACCGCAGCTTCTGCATCAGGGATTTCATGTTTAAGCTCATTTAATATCTGCTTAAGAAGCGCTATCTCCTTTTCATGAATCTCCTCCTTCTGCCGCATCATATAATCCATCTCTTTCATCATCTTTGTACTAACCTTTTCATATATTACTTCTTCTCTCCCCTTCTCATTCTCCTCTACCACACTCTTTACAAGATTTCTCAAAATTGTTTCAAATTTTCTCAATTTCTCTTCACTTGCCTTTTCTGAGATTTCTGTATTTTCCACTACAGCCGGTTTAAGAGGTATAACTCTCTGCATTTCTTCTTCTCTCTGTACACGCTGGTTTAACTCCTCACGAAGCTTATAAAGCTCCTGAGGGTGCATGCTCCTTACGCGGTCAATATCCGGAAGAACTATCTTTATCGCCTTAAGCTGGAACCCCTGCTCCTTAAGATCTTTTATCGCCTTAAGTACAGATATATCTCTTTCCGTATAATATCTGTGTCCCTGTGAATTTCGTGCAATATTCATCTCGAGTTCCTCTTCCCAGTATCTTAGGACATGATTCTCAACAAGAACCTGCTTTGATGCATCTGATATACTATATCTTTTTTCCAATTTAATCCCTCTCTTTCATATAAATGTCTCTTGAAGTCTCTCCTGCACCTGCTTTTTGCAAAGCATAAAACTCCCAGAGAACATATAATGTACCCTATAGCTGCTCTATAAATTCTTCAAGTAATCTCAAATTCTCTAAAGTTGATGCAGCCTCTTTCTGTACACCTTTGTTATTGCCCTTAGCTGACTCATAATCTTCTGCCTGAGCTTCATTGTCTCCATTTATCATTTCGTCTTTACTATCTTCATCTTCATGATCTTTTTCATCCTCAGAATCAAAGTATTCCATCTGATAAGCCTTTGTCTCTTCTTTACGGATATATTCCTTTTCTAAGTGAGTCTTAAGTGTATTCTCAACATAATCAAGCATCTGAACATAAAGCTGACGATCTTTCCGTCTAAGCTGTAAGACAAATTCAGAAGATACTATCAATATGACTGCCGCGGCATATGTAAGTCCGCTTACCATAAACCATCTGCTGCTCATCCCATAGTTTATGCCTGCCACTATATCAGTTCCAAACATAAGTGTTATAACAGCACACCCGTAAAGTCCCATATTTTTCCATCCGTACAGTGATATCCCCATGACACGCATATTATATAAAAAACTTTCCACTCTGCACTGCGCATTATGCACTTCCATTCTAAGCTTATATATAGCTTCAAACTTCGCAATAAATGACTTTATCCTCTTGTTCTTTGTACTTCCCATCTGTTCTGCATTTCTTATCAGTCCATAGTAAATTATAGCTGCTATGCTCTTCATCCCTATCGTAAGACAGCCTGCCGCTGCAATGGCAATTACCATATTGTACCCTTCAAAAAACTGTCTCATTACATTTCCACCTCTCTGCTAATTATAAATTTGTGTCGCTGCATTATCAGCTTTAATAATTTTAATTCGGCTCATAAATAAATAACAGACATTTCTCTGCGTCATATGATATCATTCTTCGACACGACATATTATCTGTAGCAGTTATATCCCATATTTCGCTGACATTCCACATAATATTTCAAAATTGGCACATCTTGACAACCTTGTTATAATGTTTAATAACTATCTACCCAAAAAGGAAGTGCATAAATGAGAAGTAAAGACATCCCCATATCTTATATGGACATTATTACAGATATTTTGTATAAATCAGGCTATAAAACGCTAAAACTTAACATTCCAAATCCTGCTGTTAATATTCTTGAACTTGGTAACGAAGGATTCGTAACCGTTACAGTGGATGAGACAAAATCGCCTGTATTCAGTAGTGAACAGTTTCGTCATATATCGGAACAGCTTCGTTCATTTCTGGCACAGAGGAATTCCAATATCAGATCGTATCATTTTCTTTATATAATAATAAGCGATGATGACCATGCTCCTGAAAGGCTTCTCGGCGGTCATGAGTCATACTGGCGTATCGTTCCGGCTATGCATAACAGGTTAATGGTATACGAAACGACTCACGATGAATTTATAAAGCTTAGGGCTCCGCTAGAGAATGTTCTTTCCTCAATTGATGACACAGTGTCGTATAATAGCAATGATTTAAGCACTAATAATCCATATAAGGAAACTTCTATATTTGATAATAGAAAATCTGTAGGTTTTACGGCAGTAAATATCGCCATAATCATAATCAATATTATTGTCTTCTTATTTACAGATATTCTGTCTTCCAATGAAAGCAATATTATTGACAGCGGCTCATTGTCATGGACCGACATAGTTAATTCACACGAATACTATCGTTTATTTACCAGTATGTTCCTTCATGGCGGGCTTGACCATATATTCAACAACATGCTTGTACTTCTTTTCATAGGTTCATATCTTGAACAGGTAATGGGCAAAATAAATTACATGATAATATATTTTTCAAGTGGAATTATTGCAGGGTGTACGTCTATGGTTTATAATATGATGCGAAGCGATATTACATCTTCTATTGGTGCATCAGGTGCCATATTCGGTGTAGTGGGCGGACTGCTTAGTATAATTCTTATCAAACGACGCAGGTCAAGCTCCCTTGACCTTAGGAAAATATTATTCATGGCTTTTTTAAGCCTGTATAGCGGTTTTACAAGTCAGGGCGTCGATAATGCAGCCCACATAGGAGGTTTTATCGGAGGATTTCTTGTTACCTCCCTTATCTACCTTATTAAGTCCAAACGAAAGGCGGGAACATTTAAATGATGCAAGTCAACATATACTATGGTGGAAGAGGTCTTATAGAAGATTCGACCATCTACGTTATGAATAAAATCACAGAAGTTCTTGATGAATTAAATATACGTGTTAAAAAATATAATCTTTACGAGGACAAGCGTGGGATTTCCACACTTCCTTCAACTCTTAAAGATGCCGATGCCGTTATACTGGCGGCCTCTGTAGAATGGTTCGGAATAGGTGGACTTTTGCAGCAGTTTCTTGATGCATGCTGGCTTTACGGCGATAAAGATACCATATCATCACTCTATATGATGCCCGTAGTGATATCTACAACATACGGCGAAAAAGAAGCCTGTGCATCACTTATAAAAGCATGGGAGATACTTGGCGGCAAGCCTTGTGATGGAATATGTGCATATGTAAGTAATTCAGCAGATTTTGAAACCAATACAAGCTATGGTCTTCTTATCGAGAAAAAGACGGAGAATTTTTATAGAAGCTTTACAAAAAAAGCTGCCGTATTTCCTTCAAGTAATAATGCTGTCCTGGAAAATGTACAGCAGCCAAAAGCAATGAATCTGACTCCGCAGGAAAGCGAACAACTCTCTATGTATGTATCAGATGATAGTTATGTAAAACAGCAAAAAGAAGATATAGAAGAACTTACGCAGATGTTTAAGGGACTTATGGGAGATACTGATGATACTTCAGATGAACCTTATATAGATGATTTTAAATCACATTTTCATCCTATAGCATCTACAGCACTTTCTTTTGCCATCAACATTACAGACAGAGATAAAACTTTAATCATTGAAACTGATGACAACAATGTAAAATGCTACTATGGAACAAAAGATGATGTTAATGCCACCATAAAATCACCGCACACTGTCATTGAAAATATAATATCCGGCGAATCAACACTCCAGGGTGCATTTATGACCGGAGAAATAAGTGCCAGCGGTAACTTTAAAGTATTAAGAACATTCGATTCACTTTTTCAGTTCAGACAATAACGTAACTACTGATATGGTCAGAATTCTTAACAGTTACGAAATAACAATAAAAGGAGAACAATACTATGACAAAACACACTGATGACAACTGTATTTTCTGCAAACTTGCCAATGGGGAAATTCCTACAAATGCAATCTACGAGGATGATGATTTCAAAGTTATACTTGATGCATCACCTGCTGCCAAAGGACACTCAATTATACTTCCAAAAACTCATGCGGCAAACCTTTTTGAACTTCCTGATGACTACTGCGAAAAGATTTTCAAGGTAGCAAAGAAGTGTGGTGCTGCAATAATGAAAACATTTAACTGCGATGGTCTTAATGTTCTTCAGAATAATGGAGAAGCAGCCGGACAGACAGTATTTCATCTTCATGTTCACCTTATACCACGATTCAAAGATGATGATATCAGTATTAAGTGGACTCCTGCACCTGTACCTGTTGATGATCCTGCTGCCGTTGCAGAAGAAATTAAAAAGAACTTCTAGGAAAGAGAGCTTACGCTTTAAATCCTCTTGAAGCTTCATTAGGATTCATTAATACTTCATTTAATGAATCCCTTCCATAAGTAAGGCCGGCATATACCTGCTGGCTATTACTCATAACAGAGTCTGAATCATCATTTTCTGCTATTTTCTCAAAAGCTTCGGCAAGCCCATCCATAACTTCTCTTATGGATGGGAAATTAACAGGTTCTCGTCTTACTATAGATAAAATTATCTGTTCGTGTACGTATTTATACAGGCTTTCAAGTTTATAAGCAATATCGTACTGAAAGTTAAGACTACCTTTAAGCTCAACTACACATCCCTGAGCTTTTTTCAAATACTTATCAGCCTCTTCCTTATCATTATTATTAAATGCTTCCTCTGCCATATCTATACTGTATCTAAATAAATCAAACAATATAACCACAAGTTCACTCCTGTTCGCTTGTGATATTCTTGCTGTATAATTTCTAATCTCTTCGCTATTCATGACAATATACCTCTTAATTTATTTTACATTCCCTGAAGTAAACTCATAATCTGCTGTGGTCTGTTATTAGCCTGGGAAAGCATTGATGTTGATGCCTGCTTAAGTACGTCAAGCTGTGTATATCTTGTCATTTCGCTTGCCATATCAGTATCCATAATTCTGGACATTGAATCTGTCATATTTTCACTTGCTATATTAAGACTTGCTATAGTGCTGTCCATACGATTTTGAAATGCACCAAGAGATGAACGTGCAGCAGATACCTTATCTATCGCAAAATCCAATACATCTAACGCATTTGTTGCTCCAGCACTTGTACATACATTTATTCTGTTAGTTCCGTTTGAATCCCTAAGACCAAGTGTCTGACATGTTACCTCTGGGAAATCAATGCTAAGATTCTGATGTTCATTAGCACCAATCTGAATATCCAGATAACCTGCATTATACACTTTTAGCTTAACTTCTTTACCTTCTACATCTACCGGCCTTGTATCATCATCATCTATTGCTGTAGGAAGCTCTACCTGCATTTCAAACCCATTTATATCTGATATGGTAACATAATTTCCATCAGCCTTGTATGTAGCCGTTGTTAAGTTTTCTCCCAGATTGATTAAAGCATCACTTCCATTAAATACTGTTTCTTTATCCTGTCCCTCACACATTACTGAAATTCTCTGTTTTGAACCTGCTGTATTTGTACGGAGTGATATATTTCCTGAGCCTGGTCCACCTTCTACCTGTATACTCATCTTATCACATAAAGTTGTTATTTTCTGAAGGATAGAATCATCTGTATCTGTAGGTTCAATATCTACTGATTCATTGTTAATTGTTATATGTGATTTTTCGGTAGTCGGAATTTCATATGTAATTGCACCGTAAGGTACAATCGCTGACTTAGCTGTAGTATCTACTTCAAAAACATACTCACCGGCAGTTACACTCATAGATGTAGATATTGCAAGAACTGAATCATTTGAACTTGTAATAGTTCTTGATGCAGAACCGTCTAACATAGTTCTTCCATTAAATTCAGTAGTTTTAGCTACACGATCTATCTCGTCCATAAGCTGATCCATCTCTTCCTGTACAGAATTACGGTCATTTATAGAGTATGTCTCATTTGCAGCCTGAACACTAAGCTCACGTATACGCTGAAGAATACTGTGCACCTCTGATAAAGCACCATCTGCAGTCTGTATCATTGAATTACCATCTTCCGCATTTCTTGATGCCTGGTCAAGAGCTCTTATCTGAGTTCTCATTTTATTGGAAATTGCCATTCCCGCAGAATCATCTGCTGCCTTTGTAATTTTGTATCCTGAACTTAACTTTTCAAGACTAAGCGATATATTAGTCTCACTCTTTTTAAGACTTACATTTGCTAACTGTGCCGAAATATTATGATTTATTCTCATATTTTACCCCTTTTCTTATAAATACTTTTAATTTATAATTGCCGATTAGTTCATAATGCTGCTTATATATTTTACAGCTGCTTTAGCTGCTTTATAAAGTTTTGAAGTATCTGCACGGTACTGTCCGATATTTATATCAGACATTTCATTAGATGTATGCATCATACTTACGGATATATTTTTTATGTTAAATCCTTCATCAGCCATAGCAGACTCAAAACTTTCCTGTCCTTCAGTTATACGCTCATAACCCTCTCGACTGTCACATAATATCAGACCTTTAAGGTTATCTGCGCTTACTTTGAACCGCGCGGAAACTTTACCTATACCGCCCTCATCATCCATATCTATCTGAACCTTACCACCATCATCCATTCCTTCAAGTATAGTGACATTCATGGTCCTTATCTCATCACCGGCGATAATCGGTATTTCATAGCTTCTTCTTCCCACAAGCGCTCGGTTAAGATTAAGACTCCTGCCAAATGCTCTCAGCTTTTCAAGCCCAACTGTATCCATACTATCAGACTTATATGACTCAGATAAAATATCTTCCATATATTTATCGGCTCTTTGGCACTGTTTCTTCATAGTTTCTTCATCAATAAGATTATCAGGCATTTCTTCAATTATTTTTTCAAACTCATTCTGCCTGTCCTCATCTAAGACATCGCGCCTGTTATATGACTCCTTCATAACACTATAGCCA
>JALERT010000077.1 GCA_022764445.1 Lachnospiraceae bacterium
ATGAAGGGGTACACCACCACGGGTGTAGTTTCTTTGTGCGACCTTTTTTAGCTCTATAGGAAAATTTGCTTTATTGAGTTAAAAACGCTTCGCAGGGATTGCACTGTGGCGAAAATGAAGATGAGAGAACATCATAAAAGAACAGGAGGAACCTATGGTAAGAATTAATGGTGAAGACGTTGATGCAGCAGGAGTTGTTCTTGGAAAGTATCTTGATGATAACGGATACAACAGATTAACTATAGCTGTAGAGCGTAACTATGAGATAGTAACTAAGGATAAATATGACGATGTCACTATAGAAGATGGCGATGTTATAGAAGTAGTTAGTTTCGTGGGAGGTGGCTGATATGATACCCGGTAAGGAAGAAGTCAGAGAAGCACTCGAGATGCGTCATGGCAAAGAGATTCAGGATAAGATATCAGCCGCAGGTGTTGCAATATGTGGTCTTGGCGGACTTGGTTCAGCGATTGCCATTGCACTTGCAAGGTGCGGTGTCGGAAAGCTTCATCTTATAGACTTTGACAGGGTAGATTTGACCAATCTCAACAGGCAGCAGTATGACTATGAGTTTATCGGTATGCCAAAGCCTGAAGCTCTTGAGAAGGAAATACGAAGATTTGCACCGTATATGGACATAACCACAGATTTCATAAAACTAAATGTGGATAACATCCCCGAATTGTTGAAAGAGAAGTATATTTGTGAAGCTTTTGATGATGCAGAACAGAAAGCGATGCTGACCAATAAAGTTTTGTCCGATATGCCGGACAGGTATCTTGTCGGTGCTTCGGGGATGGCAGGTTATGGTGAAAGTAATACCATAAAGACCAGAAAGGTTATGAAGAACTATTATTTATGTGGCGATGGTGTATCTGATATAAATAATACAAATGGTCTGATGGCACCGCGGGTTATGATATGTGCGGCACATCAGGCCAATAAGATACTTGAGCTGATAATTTACGGAGACTCACGAATTGTCGAAGATTGAAATCAATTTTTAACTATGATATTATTGCATTGCTGAACTATTTAGACAATAGGAACCAGCGTAAATAAAAAATACCCTATCCTTGTAACTTTAGCCGAGTTAGGATAGGGCAAAACCATTCTAAGGGAGCTAAACCACCCCTTGTGGGCAGTCGCTCTTTTGTATATATAGTAATCATTTTTCGGGAATATGTCAATGCTTAATGCTTACAAATAAAATAAACAGGAGGAATATCATGGCAGATAAAGATACATTTACACTTGGAGGCAAAGAATTTACGTCAAGATTTATACTTGGTTCAGGAAAATATTCTATGGAGCTTATAAAGGCGGCGGTTGAGCAGGCTCAGGCGCAGATTATCACACTTGCCGTAAGACGTACCAATACAAAGAAGAACGAGAACATTCTCGATTACATACCTGACAATGTAACACTTCTTCCTAATACATCAGGTGCAAGAAATGCTGAGGAAGCAGTAAGAATAGCAAGGATGTCAAGAGAGCTTGGATGCGGCAATTTCGTAAAGATAGAGATAATGAAGGACAGTAAGTATCTTCTCCCTGACAATGTAGAGACAGTCAAGGCGACAGAGATACTTGCGAAGGAAGGTTTCGTTGTGCTTCCTTATATGTATCCTGATCTTTACACAGCAAGGGATCTTGTGAATGCAGGAGCAGCAGCGGTTATGCCTCTTGCATCACCTATTGGATCAAATAAAGGTCTTGCTACAAAAGAATTTATACAGATTATTATCGATGAAATAGATCTTCCTGTAATCGTAGATGCAGGTATTGGAAGACCATCTCAGGCATGCGAAGTTATGGAGATGGGAGCAGCAGCAGTTATGGCTAATACTGCGATAGCTACAGCTGGTGATGTAGCAGCAATGGCAGGCGCATTTAAGTCTGCGATAGAAGCAGGAAGAAATGCATACCTTGCAGGTCTTGGAAGAGTTATAGAGCGTGGTGCATCAGCAAGTGATCCGCTTACAGGATTTTTAAGAGATTAATTTAGTGAGGAATCTCATGAACGAAGTGAATGATTGATGTGGTAAGGAGGGTCCTACGAAGTGGGAGGATTTGTACTAAGAAGGGACCCATCGAAGATGGGAAGATTTCTTAGGGCGTTAAGATGCCTTATCGCTGATAATGATTCAGAACGACATGGCAGGATTGTTTTTATCAATCCTGTCGTTACAGATTTATTTTAGGAGGAATAGAAAATGGCTGAGAATCAGTTCTTTGTAGATTCAGACAAGTTAAGCGAAAAGGCGCTTGAAAATAAGCACAGGCTCGAAAATGATCCTTCTTACAGGACAAACCACATGGAATATATGGAAGGAATGGAGCAGATAGAGTCCGATATAATGGACAAGGTACTTAGTGCCATGAATGAGTATGATTATGAAAAGTATACTGCTATAGATGTAAGACGTGCCCTTTCATCAGACAGATGCAGTATAGAAGATTTTAAGGCTCTTTTGTCACCGGCAGCAGAGCCATTTCTTGAAGAAATGGCTCAAAAAGCTAAGATTGAGACAAGTAAGCACTTTGGCAATACAGTATATCTTTTCACTCCGCTTTATATAGCAAATTACTGTGAAAACTATTGTATCTACTGTGGTTTTAATTGCTACAATGATATAGTCCGTAAGAAGCTTGATTATAATGAGATAGAGCATGAGATGAAGGTTATAGCTGACTCCGGTATAGAGGAAATTCTTATGCTTACAGGCGAAAGCCGCAGCATGAGTGATGTTAAGTATATAGGCGAGGCATGCAAGCTCGCAAGTAAATATTTCCGCAATGTCGGACTTGAAATATATCCTGTCAATACCGATGAATATAAGTACCTTCATGAATGTGGTGCAGATTATGTAACGGTATTTCAGGAAACATATAACTCAGATAAATATGAAACTCTTCATCTTATGGGACACAAGAGAGTATTTCCGTATAGATTTGAAGCGCAGGAAAGAGCCATCAGAGGTGGCATGAGAGGTGTAGGTTTTTCGGCACTTCTTGGTCTTTCTGATTTTAGAAAGGATGCTCTTGCGACAGCACTTCATGTATATTATCTTCAGAGAAAATATCCTCATGTTGAGTATTCATTATCATGTCCAAGACTTAGACCTATCATCAATAACGAAAAAATCAATCCGCTTGATGTTCATGAAAGACAGCTTTGTCAGGTGCTTTGTGCATACAGAATATTCCTGCCATATGTAGGAATTACGGTTTCTTCAAGAGAAGAAAAGCATTTCAGGGATGGAATCGTAAAGATAGCTGCGACTAAAGTGTCAGCAGGTGTATCAACAGGCATCGGAGATCATGAAAGTAAGTATACAGGAAAGGAAAACGAGGATGCAGGTGATGAGCAGTTTGAGATAGCAGATAACCGCAGCTTTGACGATATGTATAAAGATATGTCAGAAGAAGGTATGCAGCCTGTACTCAATGATTATGTCTATGTATAAAACTATTTGTATAACCAACAGGCATCTTGTAACCGGTGATTATAACACTCAGATAAAGAAGGCTCTTTCACGCAGACCATACGCTTTGATTCTGCGTGAAAAAGATCTTACTGAGAAAGATTATGAATGTGTCGCAAAAGATGTAATAAAGCTTTGCGATGAAGCCGGTGTAAAGTGTATTCTTCATACATTTGATGAAGTTGCATTAAGACTCGGTATAAAAGAAATCCATATGCCGCTTAATAAGCTTCTTACAATGGATGACGTAAATAAGAAAAAGTTTGATGTAATAGGTGCATCAACTCATTCAGTGGAGGATGCAGTTCTTGCTGAAAAAAATGGAGCATCATACATAACAGCCGGTCATGTATTTGCAACTGACTGTAAGAAAGGAGTTCCTCCACGTGGACTTAGTTTTCTTGAAGAAGTCTGCCATGCGGTAAGTATACCAACATATGCCATAGGAGGTATTCATGATGATAATGCTATGGCATGTATAAAAGCGGGTGCTGCCGGAGTATGTATGATGTCTGAGTTTATGAGATAAATAATTATTACTTAGAATTGTTGTTTTTTGCAGGGGTTAAAGCGGAGCAATTCCTCATGGATGAGGATTTGCTCCGTTATATTGTGTATGAATTAAGACTGCTTATAATGGCTTAAGAAATCACTCAGCTTGCCCATGGCATCTTCAAGCACAGACTGCTGTGGAAGATATACTATACGGAAGTGGTCAGGCTGATTCCAGTTAAAGCCGCTTCCATGTACTATAAGAACACGTTTTTCCTTTAAGAAGTCAAGGGCAAACTGTTCATCATTAAGTATATTGAACTTTTTAACATCAAGTTTAGGGAATATATAAAATGCAGCCTTTGGTTTAACGGCAGAAACGCCCGGTATATCATTAAGCGCTTTGTAAATATATTCACGCTGTTCGTAAATTCGTCCGCCCGGCTTGATGTAATTTTCTACACTCTGGTATCCGCCAAGAGCTGTCTGCACGATTGTCTGAGCCGGTACATTAGAGCAAAGACGCATATTTGAAAGCATGTTGATTCCCTCTATATAATCTTTAGCGATATCTTTACGGCCGCTTAATACCATCCATCCGATACGGAAGCCGGCAATCATGTGTGACTTAGACAGTCCGCTGAACGTTACACAGAATAAGTCAGGAGCGAGAGAAGCGATTGATATATGCTTTTCATCATCCATTACAAGGCGGTCATATATTTCATCAGAGAATATAATAAGATTATGTTCCCTTGCAAGTTCAACGATCTGTTCAAGTATTTCCTTTGGATATAAAGCACCTGTAGGATTATTTGGATTAATAATAACGATAGCTTTTGTACGGTCAGTTATTTTCTTTCTCATATCTTCTATATCAGGATACCATTCTGATTCTTCATCACATATATAATGAACTACTTTGCCGCCTGCAAGTGTTGCAGTTGCAGTCCAGAGAGGGTAATCAGGTGAAGGGATGAGAATTTCATCACCATCATCAAGAAGCGCCTGCATACAAAGATTAATTAATTCGCTTACACCATTTCCTGTATATACGTCATTGATTGTTACATTAGGTATATTTTTAAGCTGGGCATACTGCATAATAGCTTTTCTTGCAGGGAAGATACCACGTGATGCGGAATATCCCTGTGCATCAGCAAGCCCCTGACGCATATCAAGAAGCACCTCTTCAGGAGCCTCAAAACCAAAAGGTGCAGGATTGCCTATATTTAATTTAAGTATTTTTGAACCAGCTTCCTCCATTCTTGTAGCTTCGTCGAGGACAGGACCTCTTACATCATATAATACATTGTCGAGTTTACTTGATTTTGTAATTTTATTCATTTTATTTACTTCTTTCTTTGTATTGTTTTCGTTATTTATGGTATTTGTCTTGTTATCATAGAGTGAACCATAGTTGTTTAAGCCTTTACAGGCTGTATTAATATTATTGTTATTAGTAGTATAAATATTGTATTTATTGTCATTTCTCTTATCTGAAGGTAATTCCATAGGTACGTTAAAACCCTGTAGCCATTCAGGATTTACCTGTAAAGCGAGACTTAGTACATTAAGTATATCTTTACCGGGTTCATTTTTGCCATTACAGTACTGGCTTAGATAGTTCTTTGCAAGTTTTACATTATTTTCTTTGCAGAAAGGCTCTGCGAGATGAAGAACATCCACTTGCTTAAGACCACGCTCTTTCATTATAAAGTGTAGTCTGTTGGCTAAAGTATCTTTTTTTGAGTATTCCAAATAAAAACCACCTTTTC
>JALERT010000099.1 GCA_022764445.1 Lachnospiraceae bacterium
CAACACCGCCTACAAGTGGATCATCCATACCGATTATAGTAAGATCAATTTTATTGCTTTCAGCAAAATCGGCAAGTTTATCAAACTCCATAGCCTGAATGTCTACACATTCAGCTATCTCGGCTATTCCACCATTACCAGGTGCACAGTATATCTTATCAACTCTTTTACTCTGTGAAACACTCCATGCGATAGCATGTTCGCGTCCGCCACTGCCAACGATTAAAACCTTCATAATTTCATCCTCTCAATCTTTAATGTGTGCGATACCATCATCGGTTATCTTAACCCTTCCGGCACCGATTAAATCTATTGCCTCAGGTAAAATATTCCATTCTGCCTGTTCCATAACACGTCTCTGAAGAATCTCCGGTGTATCTCCTTCGTGTACTTCTACTGCTTTCTGTAAAAGTATTGGACCATGATCTGCTTCTTCATCGACAAAATGTACTGTTGCACCGGTAATCTTATTGCCTGTTGCAAGCACACTTTCATGAACTTTCAATCCATAATATCCCATACCACAGTGTGATGGGATAAGTGATGGATGTATATTGATAATTCGATTATGATATTTTTGAATCATTTTCTTTGGAACGATTACAAGGTATCCTGCAAGAACTACAAGATCAATACCATATTTGTCTAGTACAGCAATCATTGCATCAGCAAATTCTTCCCTGTCTGAATACTGCTTAGGACTTATGTATTCGGCAGGAATACCTGCTTTTCTTGCTCTTTCAAGAGCATACGCATCTTCTTTATTGCTTATAACGACTGCAATTTCAGTGTTTCTTATAGTATTATCATTTACCTTGTCAATTATGGCCTGAAGATTTGTCCCGCCACCAGACACACATACTGCTATTTTCTGCATATTATATGCCTCCAATTAGATTAAAGTAACTCCTTTATCACCTTTAACTATCTCACCGACGATAGCAGCTTTCTGACCTGACTTATTAATAAGTTCTACTGTCTTATCTGCATCTGCTGCATCAACGGCAAGCATCATACCAATACCCATATTGTATGTATTGTACATCATTTCTTTTTCGATATCACCATCTTTAGCAAGCATCTCAAATATTGGTGGGATTTCGTAGCTGTCAGCCTTGATCTGTGCTCTTACGCCATCATGAAGCATACGTGGGATATTCTCATAGAAACCGCCGCCTGTAATATGGCTGCATCCCTTTATTGTAACGCCGCCTTCTTTTACGGCACGGAGAGCTTTAACATAGATTATTGTAGGTGTAAGGAGTGTCTCGCCAAGTGATTTTCCACCAAGTGATTCATATGTTCTTGAAAGTGATTCTTTCCTGATATCAAATACTTTACGGACAAGTGAGTAACCATTACTGTGAATACCTGAAGATGCGATACCTACAAGTACGTCACCTTCTTTTATTGTTTTACCTGTAATCATATTTTTACGGTCAACGACACCTACTGCAAAGCCGGCAAGGTCGTATTCATCTACCGGATAAAATCCAGGCATCTCTGCTGTTTCACCGCCTATAAGTGCTGCATTTGACTGCACACAGCCTTCTGCTACACCGCTTACGATATTTGCAATTTTTTCAGGTTCATTTTTACCACAAGCAATATAATCTAAGAAAAATAATGGTTCACCACCAGCACATGCAATATCATTAACACACATTGCAACACAGTCAATACCTATAGTATCGTGCTTGTCCATTTCAAAAGCAATCTTTAACTTAGTACCTACACCATCAGTGCCGGATACAAGTGTCGGCTGCTCCATTTTCTTAAATGCTTCCATAGAGAAAGCTCCTGAAAAACCACCGATATCAGTCAGAACTTCATCACGCATTGTACTTGCAATGTGTTTTTTCATAAGTTCAACTGCTTTGTAACCTGCTTCGATGTCTACGCCTGCGTTTTTGTAATCCATTATTGCCTCCATTCTGCCTTATACGGCAAGTAAAATTAACGTAACTGGTCATTCAGGGTAACAGTTTATCATTTATTCCACTGCTACCATCACGATAAAAGTAACCAATATTCTTTATTGTATCACAAAGGTTATGTTTTGTCATTTATAAATTTTTGTATGTTTATATTTGTCCCATCATTTGTTAGTATAACTGCCCCGGATTCATCTGTCCTTACAATGTCAGAAGATATTTTATTAAGGCGTTCCAGAAGTTCTTTGTGGGGGTGGCCGTATCTGTTATTCTTCCCACATGAAATTACTGATAAAGCCGGAGATAATTCTTTTAGAAGTTCTTCTGAAGATGAATTTTTAGAGCCGTGATGAGCTATTTTCAGTACGTCATATCTGTCAGAAAATATGTCTGCATCTGATGAAGATAAGATATTTAGTACATCTTCCTCTCCTTCTTTTTCTACGTCCCCCATGAAGATATAAGAGTTTTTGCCATATATAAGGCTTATGACTGTCGAGTATGCATTGGCTGACTCAGATTCAAAGTCTTTTGAAGGATTAAGGCAGGTCATATCAATGTATTTGTCGTGAATTTTATCTCCAGTATTGATAAAGTGGGTTTTTATGTTTTTTTCCTTACAAAGAGATACCATATCATTGTAGGAAGCATCCTTACATTTGTCTGAAGGATTAGGAAATATCATATTATCAACATGTATATCACCCTTATCGGACTGGTTAATTATCTCCGTAAGCCCTGAAATGTGGTCATCATCTGCGTGAGTCATTATTATATAGTCAAGCTTATCTATTCCGTTATATCTTAAAAAAGGAAGTATTCTGTATTCACCAACTGATTTTATGTCGGAGCTTCCACCATCAATCATGTAGGTCTGGCCTGATGGACTTCTTATAAATATACAGTCTCCCTGTCCCACATCGAGAAATGCCACATAAAGACCATTATAATGATATGTATAAAAAAGAATCATTAAAGAGAAGGCAGCAGATATCAGGATAGTCATTCTATATTTGATTATAAAACGTGAATTGTCTTTATTTTTGCTTATTATTTTCAATATTATAACAAGGATAATGTAATATATAATTATTTGAAGAATGGATGGTTTTCCTGTAACTATTATGTGAAAGGGAAGACTATTTGCAATGTTACAGATAGTTTCATATATTTTTAAAAGATAATAGACACCGCCGAATATAAATCTTGCAGCAGGCATACAGACAATGCCTGTTATTCCTCCGGCAGCAGCAAGTATTACAAGAAGTGATGCAAGTGGAATAACGATAAGATTAATGAAAACACCATAAAGCGGATATTCATAGAAGAAGTAAAGAATTATTGGTACGGTGGAAAGCTGTATTGAAAGGCTTGAAAGAAACATCTCTGATAAACATATTTTAAAATGGATTATATTTTCTCTTATAAATATTGATATCTTATCTCCTTTTCCTTCTTTGATTTGCCTTAGTCTTACTCTTTTATTATGGCGTATACCTGCTTCACCACCATATATTATCATGAGAAGTCTGGGGTAAATGAGCGATATTCCAAGAATCGAACCGAATGACAGAAGAAAACTGCATGAAAATAAGGAAAATGGTTTCTGGATAAGAATTATTACTGCACTTATTGCGGCAGCAGATATTGTGTCGTAGCTTCGTCCGATAAGTGAAGCAAAGATTGAGAGAACAATCATTATTACTGCGCGGCTTGTGGGAATACTAAAGCCTGTCATATTGCCATATGCGATAAGTGTTACGATTGTGAAAAATGAGGTCAGTTCTTTTGGAAGTTTTATAAGAATAAGGAGCTTATAGATGCATGAGCATATTATGGTTATGTGTAATGCACTTATTGCAAGAAGATGACCTATACCATTTGCCTGATATAGTTTTCTTATATCCATGTCAAGAAGTGATTTATCGCCAAGAATCATGGCATTTATTATTCCATACTCTTTTGACGGCAGACATGTTTTATAGACATTTGAAATTTTACATTTGATATTCTGGAGCAAATTAAGATACGGATTATATTCATTATCTGTTACCACAAGTGAATCGCAGATAAACTTATAATATATGTTTTTTTCCCTGTAATATTCTTTCAGGTTAAACTGTCCGGGATTGGAAGGTTCTTCTATCACCATAATTTTACCGGAAGAATATATCTTATTGCCTGGTTTTAATTCTGGGATTTTTTTACTGTACGCTAAGAGCTTTGAGAAGTGACAGTATTTATCTTTAATATTTACGGTAACGTCTTTAAGATAGACTGCTACCGAGTCATTCTTTTTTTCGGTGTAATTAATCTTTGCATCTATCTCTGCTTCTGCCTGATCATCTATGACATCATCAAGTATATAATATCTCTCGGATAAAATATCTTCCCTATAAATGTTACAGACTGACAGTAAAAGCAAGAGTGAAGCAAGAATCCATACAGCAGGTCGTCTTATAAGCAATCCCTCCTTTTTATTTAGATGTTCTCTCGGAGCCTCTCTTGCACTTGCTTTTTCACTAGAAGCACACAAATTTAATCATTTTTTCTGACTATATCAAGGTTGCGTTTGAAAGCATCACCAAAATTAATATTATCATTGTAAATAAGAACCTGTTCACCATTTATACTAAATTGTACTTTGTTGATGGTAGGTAGTTCTATAAGCGTATTTACAACTGAATAAATAGCTACTTCGTCTGTTATGTTATTAGGTTTTTTTAGAAAATCATCAGAGAAATCAATATAACATGTATTCTCCTTTGTTGTAATTTTATTAAGTATGGTTCCCTTTGGAACTGTAGGAAGAAGTTTTTTAGAATTAATATTTTTTACTGTTGATGGACCTTTTATAAGCTGCCTGACTGCAAGTTCCTCAAGAGGCAGCGTAGCATCATATTGTATTTTAACAGGTTCTTTTATAAGTGAAGTTCCACTGCTGTCAGCAAAGTAGATATTTAGAGTCGCCTGCTGTTTATAGCTTTTTTCGCCATCTGTGTTATCTATGAATAAATCCGATGTCATCAGACCTATTGTTTCCATCTTTGAGTTAGTAAGGGGCTGGCCTGCAACATAAAATTCGACGGCTTTTACATCGGGAATCTGACAAAGAGTCTTAACTATTGCAGCACGTCTTAATATCTCAGCTGTACCTGTGTAATTACTGTATGCTGCATTCAGATAAAGAGAAAGTTCACCGGAACCAGCAAGTACAGAGTCATCTATTTTAACATCATCGGGGATGGCCTTTTTCATGGAAAGATCGTGTGGCTCCTGCTGCATTTTTTTTATAAATTCATCAATAAGAGCTAATGATGAATCAGACTTTGGTTTATATTTTTCATAAGAAACCTTTGTTTCTGTAGCATTTATACCAAATATATAGTAGCCGTTGTATGTTTCCTTGCTTTTTTTTGATTTACATCCTGTCAAAATTAAAGCCATTGTGATAAAACATACAAAAATCAATGATATTTTTCTGAATGATGAATTATTCATAATACTTACCGGACCTTTCGTAATATCACTAGTACAACTGTTTTTAATTAACCAAAACAGTTGTACTAGGCAATGTAATTAAGTGGGATTCTTACGGTAAATGTAGTGCCTTCTTTTTCTTTGCTGTAAAGCTTAATTGATCCTCTGTGAAGAAGAATGACACTTCTTGTAATGGATAAGCCAAGACCTGTACCTCCGGTTTCTCTTGAACGTGCTTTATCTACTCTGTAAAATCTTTCAAATACATTATTCTGCAGTTCCTCAGGAATACCGACACCTGAATCCTGTACGGTTACATAGAAGAATTTATGATCAGCATTTAATGTTACCCTTACCCATCCTTCATCGTAATTGTATTTTATGGCATTTTCTATAAGATTATTAAATGCCATGGAAAGTTTTACATCGTCTACATCCGCCATTACAGGACGAAAGCTTTCAAAGATAAGTTCAATATTCCTCTTTGCAGCAATTGGGCGGAGTCTTTTAAGAAGCTGTTCAAGAAGTTCATTGATACTTATATTGCTTATAATCATCTGGGCACTATTTTTATCAAGTTTAACCATAGAAAGAAGGTCGTTGATTATCTGTGTCATACGCTCTATCTCTGTTGTGATATCAACAAGAAATTCGCGGTAAATTTCTTCTGGCATTCCTTCCTGTGAAAGAAGGGAATCTGACAAAACCTTCATTGATGCAAGAGGTGTTTTTAACTCATGGGATACGTTTGATACAAATTCCTGTCTTGAATTATTCTGATTTTGTATTACATCTATCATACGGTTAAATGAGTCTGATATTGTAACTAATTCAGAATAGCCATGTATATCAATTTTGTTATCCATATCACCTTTTGCAATATCATTTATTGATTCTGTAATTTTATTAAGAGGTTTTGTAAGGACGATTGAATATATAAATGAAAAAATTAGTATACATACTATTATTCCAAGTAATATAAAGATTAATTTGTGGGTTACAACTTTTGAAACATTAAAAATGCTTTTTGTAGAATAACTTATTATTATAACACCAATTACTTCGCCATCTGATGAATTGATTATAGGCATTGTGAGCTGCTGATAGTCACCAATTGTATTAAGATAGTTACCATCAGGACCACTGTTAAGACATTTTACGACCTCTGTTGAGATTATGGTTTTCCCTTCCTCTAATCCATATGTATCTTTGACAACAGTGAGGTCTTTGTCAACTATCATTATTCGTCCCTGGTATACATTGGCTATTTCATCGGCCTCAGAGTCAACTTCATTAGATTCATGTCCTGAAAGATATCCCGAGGTTGTAATTAAATTAGATATAACCGTACCATATGACTGTATTTCATCTTTTCTTTGTGAAAGAAGCTGGGAATCATATGCATTTGAGATTATATTGAATAAAAATACAAGCGGGATAAGTCCCACACAGACCAGTATTATAAATACCTGTGTACGCATACTGCGTATATTGTAGGTGAAATTTTTCCATAGCTTTTTCACAATGTATCCTCCATCCGAAATGATTTAGTCATGTATGTTATTTTTTAAAGAAATAACCAACACCCCATTTTGTGTGGATATATTTTGGATTGCTTGGTGTATCTTCGATTTTTTCCCTGAGTCTTCGTATATGTACATCTACAGTACGAACATCACCCGGGTAATCATAGCCCCATACAATATTGAGCAGTTCTTCTCTTCCGTATACTTTATTTGGATGAAGCATAAGAAGTTCAAGAAGGTCAAATTCTTTTGCAGTAAGATTAACTTCTTCATTGTTGATATAAGCACGTCTGCTGTCAGTGTCTATGCTAAGACCATCAAACGAATAAACTTTTGGCTGTTCCTGTGCTTCTTTTGATGAACTTCTTCTGATTATTGCTTTAATACGTGCTTTAAGTTCCAGGATATTAAATGGCTTGGTCATATAATCATCAGCACCATATTCGAGTCCGAGAATTTTATCCATGTCATCGCCCTTTGCTGTCAACATGATTATTGGAACATCTGAAAATTCACGAATGTGCTGGCATACTTCAAAACCGTTCATTTTAGGAAGCATTATATCAAGTAAGATAATATCATATTGATTGTTAGTGGCATAATCGAGAGCTTCTTGTCCGTCATAGGCACAATCAACTTCCATTCCATCCTGTTCAAGACTAAAACGAATACCTTTAACAATTAATTTTTCATCATCTACTACTAAAACCTTTTTAGCCATTTCTTATCCATCCTCCAAGTTAACATGTTATTATATAGTTATTTTATCTTTGATTTTGTTAAAAACGCCTTCTTTTATTCCGGTAATTTTCATGATGTCTTCTATTTTCGTGAAGTACCCATTTTTATTTCGGTATTCTATTATTGAAGCTGCTTTACTCTCACCGACTCCAGGAAGAGTCATGAGTTCATTTTCATCAGCCTGATTTATATTTACCAGATTTGAAGACGCTTTTGAATTATTACTATCTGACTTACCATCTCCGGAACTGCCCGGTTTTACATTAGTTTTTTTCGGAATGGTAATCTGTTCCCCATCTTTAAGATATTGAGCCTGATTGATACTTATAGTATCAGCATTTTTCTTAAATCCTCCTGCTGCCTTTACTGCATCACATACTCTTGAAGCTGTGTTAAATTTATAGACACCCGGTTTTTTAACAGCTCCGCATATATATACCGCGATTTCTTTAGAAGCAGGTGTCTGCTCTGTAGAATGATTTACAGATGAAACTTCTTTTTTTGTAATTGAAGCTTCATTCTGTACAGAAGATGTTCCGGAATTAAAATAAAAAATTCCCGCCATTAAAACAAATACACAACAGATAATAATTGTAATTAATTTGTCTCTTTTCATATGACCTCCTTAAAATAATATCAGGTTTTATGATGACCTGACCGGATTTGGCAATAAAGTCATAGAAAAGCGTTCATTTATG
>JALERT010000115.1 GCA_022764445.1 Lachnospiraceae bacterium
ATAATAATAGACTAGTTAATTATTATCTGTTAATTAATAAATCATTTATTCGTTTTAAGAAGAATAAACAAAACTTTATTATTGAAATTGAGAATAGCTTATATTAATGATTTTATAATAATCATTATTTAAGTTTATATATTATTGAGGTGCATATGAAAAATTCCGTTATCATAGTTGATGATCAGATATTATTTGCTGAAGGTATTAAAAGCATTCTTACTTCAACTGGTAATTTTGTAGTCAAAGGAATTGCCAGTTCCGGTCTGGAATGTCTTGGATTAATTGATAAGAATAAGCCAAGTCTGATTATTATAAACAGCAGTATCGGAGAAATATCTGGAATAGATATTCTTAAGATTATTCGTGAACATAAGATGCCTATTAAGATATTATTTATTTCTTCAGAGATTAATGTTAATGTTGCTATAGATGCATTAAATTATAATGTTGATGGGCTTATTCTTAAAAATTGTTCCTTGAGTGATTTTTTATCTGCAATTGATTCAATATTAGATAATAATCAATTTATTCATCCTCACATTCTAGATGCAGTTAATTCTTATCTTGCCAAAACTGATAATTGTAAGAAGACCACACTTACTAAAAGAGAAACTCAGATTCTTTGTATGATTTCTGCTGGCTATCTAAATAAAGAGATTGGTTCAGAACTTAATATAAGTGAAAGAACGGTTAAGAATCATGTATCTAATCTCTTTAAGAAGATTGGTGTTTCAGATAGAACACAGGCTGCGGTGTATGCTATTAAAAATAATCTTGTTAATATTTAATTGCTTTTTTTCTTAGTCATGTTTCACGTGAAACATGACTTTTTTGTAGCAAAAGCCCTGCAAGCGAAAAATATGCTTGCACAAATTTTCATTTGCAGGGCGCAAGAACAGCGAGAAGCAAGGCTTCGAGCTGTTAGAGTGCGGAATCGAGTAGGAGTCAGCCTACTCGTTTTTTTTAAACATGTTTCACGTGAAACATGTACGTATTTTATTATTTAATATAAACACTAGACTATATTTTTACTACGTTATAACATATTTAATAAATGTAATTATATATAATTGTCATTTTATTATGTTGATGTTATATTAATGATATGAAACAAAGGTTAAAAGGTCAGAATTTGTTCCAGCTTCCAGGATAAGAGTTTTGACTTGTTTACTCAAACACACGTGATGAGGTTGTGATTTTTTTGAATAATAAATGGATTACGAA
Source organism: Lachnospiraceae bacterium (assembly GCA_022764445.1). Classification (GTDB taxonomy): domain Bacteria; phylum Bacillota; class Clostridia; order Lachnospirales; family Lachnospiraceae; genus Butyribacter. The sequence continues at coordinate 1,228 of JALERT010000115.1, forward strand.
TGTGTGTAGAATTGCGAGAGCTGCAAAGCAACAGAGCAATTCGTGTATCAAATGATGGCCCCATTTTGAACCTCAAATGATGATTTTATAATATAAATTTTTTTAGGAGAAAATAATGATTCATTATAAATTACAAATAGGATGTCTGATAATTGTATTATATATTAGTTATATTTATTTGAAGAATAAATTTCAGTCAAAGGATAAATTAAGATGGAAATTATTTGATACAATCGTCTTGTTTAGTGTTATTTATCTTATATTCGATGTTTTAACCGTATATACAGTAAATCATCTTGATTCAGTAAGTGTATTTACAAATACTATTTTTCATCTTGTTTTTCTTTTAAGCATTGACACGATAATATTTTCATTTTTCTTATATATGATAAAAATCACAGGAATAATTACAAACCAGAAAAAAACAGTAATTATTTTTATTTGGTTACCATATATTATAAATGCTTTAATATTAATATCTAATATTGGTAACCTTGAATACAGACATGGAATTAATAGTAATTATTCAATGGGTGTATCTGTTTATACTTGTTTTGCCATGATTGCTATTTATGAATTATTATCTATAGTGATTTTTCTTAGACGGTGGAAGTATATAGATAAATATAAGCGTTCTACAATTGGAACTTTCCTTTTGATTTTAATTCTGATTTCTTCTTATCAGATGTTTGTTCCTGATTCACTAGTATCGAGTATTGTTGTAGTAGTTATTATATTAGGTATATTTATTAATTCGGAATCTCCATCCCATGTAGAATTAGAACAGTATAAGAAAGAATTAGTTTTTGCTTATGCAAATATTATTGAAAGCAGGGATGGCAGCACTGGAGGTCATGTAAAAAGAACGTCAAAGTATGTTGAATTAATTGTTAATGATCTAAAATCAGAAGGTTATTTTAGTAATATATTAACGAGTGATTATATTGATAACGTAGTTAAAGCTGCTCCATTGCATGATATTGGTAAGATTTCAATTCCGGACAGCATATTACAAAAACCTGGGAAACTAACAGATGAAGAATTTGATATAATGAAGAAACATACTATATATGGTGCTCAATTAGTTAGAAGTTCTTTATCAAAATTAGGTGATTCACAATATATAGATATTGTATATGATATAGTTCTGCATCATCATGAAAAATGGAATGGGAAAGGTTATCCAGAAGGTTTAAAAGAAGATGAGATTCCATTATGCGCAAGAATTATGGCAGTTGCAGATGTTTTTGATGCTGTTGTTGAAAAAAGATGTTATCGAGAGGCTATGACTTTGGAACAGGGATTTAGTATTATTAAAGATGGAATTGGCACCTCTTTTGACCCAATTGTAGCTAGGTCATTTCTTTCAAATAAAGATAAAGTAATTGAAATCTTTAATCAGCTTAATGAAGATAATGCTACTACTTTATAATTTATTTACTAATAATTATCCTGTTCACGATTTGCACTTTGTGCTTGACGATTTCTTCGAAATCAATCGTGTTCGTTGTTCGCCGCTCGCCATGAACAAGCTACGCTTGCTCTAGCTCACTCACGCTCAGTATATCATCCATAATATGTTTCACGTGAAACATGTTTGCAAGAATTTTGTTGTCAAAAATAATAACGAATGATAATATAAAAAAGGTACACATAGATTTGAAAGGAGACATATGCAAATATTAATTGATAATGTTAATACGCATAATCATTCAATAATAGTTATCAAAGATACATTTAATGAGTTTTCTAATAAGTATTTAGTATATAATGACACAAAATGGGATTGTAAATTCTTTCTTAATTACAAAGAGAATATTAATAATGAAAGCTACATAAAAGAACATTTATCCAACGAATTAAAAATTCCTGTGGATTGTATTAATTTAAAATATGTTACATCAAAGATCCATGAGAAATATTCTGAAAGTGATAAAATGAATAAAATATATAGCCATAAGTTTTATTTGGCTGATATCGTAGATTTTTCGGAAATTATGAAGAAAGATGTTTTTGAGATTGATGGACGTACATATTATTGGATGAGTATGTCAGAGCTAGAATCTGATCAGAATGTTCTTAAAAAGAACAGCGATATTATTAGTTACATTAAAGAAGCATTTTAATTTTTTGAGCATTTGGATTTTAAGATATTTAAATTTGAATTCAAATGCTCTTTTTTTATCCATTTATTAAATTACTATGGAATAAAAAATAATAAAATGATATAATAACCATGTTTCACGTGAAACATATTTGTCATCAAATTAAGAAAAGAGGAATGACATGGGAAGAATAATAGCAATTGCCAATCAGAAGGGTGGAGTTGGCAAAACAACTACAGCAATTAATCTGTCAGCATGTCTTGCGGAAGCTGGACAGAGAGTTTTAGTAATAGACATTGACCCACAGGGTAATACAACCAGTGGTCTGGGTGTGATGAAAGACGAGATTGAAAATACTGTCTATGAGGTAACGCTTCAGGAAATAGGAATGGAGGATGCCATAATTAAGGGAGTATTCGATAATCTTGATATTGTTCCATCCAACGTGAATCTGGCAGGAGCAGAGATTGACTTGATTGATGCTGAGGACAGAGAATATATCCTTAAGAATGAAATTGGAAAGATTAAGAGTGGATATGATTATATTATTCTTGACTGTCCACCATCATTAAGCATGCTGACCGTAAATGCAATGACAGCAGCTAATACAGTTCTTGTTCCAATACAGTGTGAATATTATGCACTGGAAGGATTAACACAGCTGATACATACAATTAATCTGGTTAAGAAGAAACTTAATCCAGAATTGGAGCTGGAGGGTGTTGTTTTCACAATGTATGATTCCAGAACTAATCTTTCACTTCAGGTTGTTGAGAATGTTAAAGACAATTTAAACCAGACCATATATAAAACAATAATTCCAAGAAATATTCGTCTGGCAGAAGCACCAAGTCATGGACTTCCTATAAATATTTATGACAGCAAATCTGCCGGAGCAGAAAGTTACAGGATGCTGGCACAGGAAGTTATGGGGAGAGAGTAGAATTACAGGACAAGAGAAAATTACATTATATATATAAACTAATTGAAATCTATGCATAAGCAGGAAAGAGGTTTGATAATGGCTGCAACAAAGAAGACAGGTAAAGGACTTGGCAAAGGTCTGGGAAGAGGTATTGGTAATCTGATTCCGGATGAAACTAAGGACGAGAAAGATGTTGTCGTAAAGGAAGTAGTTAAAGAGGTTGTTGTAAAGGAACCGGCAGAGGTTAAAGTACGCATTTCGCAGGTAGAACCCAATAAAGAACAGCCAAGAAAATATTTTGATGAGGATGCATTAATTGAATTGTCAGAGTCAATTAAGCAGTATGGTGTATTACAGCCTTTACTTGTACAAAAGAAAGACAATTATTACGAAATAATTGCTGGAGAAAGAAGATGGAGAGCTGCTAAGCTTGCAGGTGTAAAAGAAGTTCCTGTTGTTATTAAGGATTATTCTGATCAGGAAGTAATGGAAATTGCCCTTATTGAGAATATTCAGAGAGAGGATCTTAACCCTATTGAGGAGGCACAGGCATATCAGAGACTTATTAAGGACTATCGTCTTAAGCAGGACGAAGTGGCAGAGAAAGTATCTAAGTCCAGGGCAGCAATTACTAATTCCCTCAGACTGTTAAAACTGGATAAGAGAGTCCAGGAGATGGTTATGGAAGGTAAGTTAAGCAACGGACATGCCAGAACTATTATCAGTATTGAGGATGGCGACAAGCAGTATGCAATTGCACAGAAGATATTTGATGAAAAATTAAGTGTACGTGAAGTTGAGAAGCTGATGAGAGAGCAGGACAAAAAAGGAAAGCAGCCAAAAGAGCTTCCAGAAAATGATTTCGTATACAGGGATCTGGAGGAAAAGCTTTCAAAGTCTCTTGGAACCCAGGTTACAATTAAGAATAAGAGTAACAATAAGGGTAAGATCGAGATTCAGTATTATTCACAGTCAGAACTTGAAAGAATACTGGAATTCCTGCCAAAGAATTAATTATCAGAACATGGATAAATTGTAAAAATAAGACAT
>JALERT010000041.1 GCA_022764445.1 Lachnospiraceae bacterium
AGTTATGCAGGGTCGTTTCGGATACCGTATGAACAATGGTCAGTTAGTTGATACAATGGTTAACGATGCATTATGGGATGCATTTAATCAGTATCATATGATGATAACAGCAGAAAATGTTGCTGAACAGTGGCATCTTACTCGTGAAGAATTAGATGAGTTTGCTGCAAACAGCCAGCAGAAGTGTGAAGCTGCTGTTAATAGCGGTGCATTTGACGATGAAATCGTACCTGTACCTGTTAAAGTTAAGAAAGAAACAGTTATGTTTGCAAAGGATGAAGGACCTCGTCCAGGAACAACAGTAGAAACACTTTCTAAGTTAAAATGCTGTTCAGGTAAAGAAGGCGGTGTAGTTACAGCAGGTAATGCATCAGGAATTAATGATGGTGCTGCAGCAGTTGTAGTTATGAGCGAAGAGAAGGCTAAAGAGCTTGGCGTTAAGCCAATGGCTACATATATCTGTGGAGCTCTTGGTGGTGTAGATCCTTCAATCATGGGTGTTGGACCTGTTGCTTCTACAAAGAAAGCACTTGCAAAGGCTAATATGACAATAGATGATATCGATATAATCGAAGCAAACGAAGCATTTGCAGCTCAGTCAGTAGCTGTAGGCAAGGAACTTGGATTTGATCCTAAGAAACTTAATCCAAATGGTGGTGCTATTGCACTTGGTCATCCTGTTGGAGCTTCAGGATGCCGTATTCTTGTTACTCTTCTTCACGAGATGCAGAAAGCAGACGCTAAGAAAGGTCTTGCTACACTTTGTATCGGTGGTGGAATGGGCTGCTCAACAATCGTTGAGAGAGACTAATCTTAACCGAATATATAATATTAAATAAAGGAGTAATTATCATGGAATTCATTTTATATGAAGTAAAAGATACAATTGCTACAATTACAATCAATCGTCCAAAGGCTCTTAATGCTCTTAACAGCCAGGTTCTTGATGAACTTGATAAAACTTTGGATGCCGTTGATCTTAATACAGTAAGATGTCTTATTCTTACTGGTGCAGGCGAAAAGTCTTTTGTCGCAGGTGCTGATATAGGAGAGATGAGTACGCTTACTAAGGCTGAGGGTGAAGCATTTGGTAAGAAAGGTAACGATGTATTCCGCAAGTTAGAAACATTCCCAATTCCTGTTATTGCCGCAGTTAATGGTTTTGCACTTGGCGGTGGATGCGAGATTTCTATGAGTTGTGATATACGTATCTGTTCAGATAATGCAGTATTTGGTCAGCCTGAAGCAGGTCTTGGTATAACACCTGGATTTGGTGGAACACAGAGACTTGCAAGAACAGTTGGTGTTGGTATGGCTAAGCAGATGATTTACACTGCACGTAATATCAAAGCTGATGAAGCATATCGTATCGGTCTTGTTAATGCAGTTTATCCACAGGAGGAACTTCTTCCTGCAGCAGAGAAGCTTGCTTCTACTATTGCAAAGAATGCTCCTATCGCAGTACGCAACTGTAAGAAGGCAATTAATGATGGTCTTCAGACAGATATGGACAAGGCTATAGTAATAGAAGAAAAGCTTTTTGGTGACTGCTTCGAGACAGAAGATCAGAAAGCAGGAATGGCTAATTTCCTTGAAAAAGACAAGGAAAAGAAGTTAAAAGTTGTTCCATTTAAGAACTGCTAATCATTGATTTAAACAGTATTACTGTTATCTTCCGGCTGTTGGCCTTTAAGACAGCCGGATATATAAAAATAATTATAGTATATGGAGGTAATATCATGAAAGTAGGCGTTATTGGTGCTGGTACTATGGGACAGGGCATTGCTAAGGCATTTGCCCAGACAGAAGGTTTTGAAGTAGCTCTTTGCGATATTAAGCAGGAATGGGCTGAAGGCGGTAAGGAAAAAATAGCTAAAGGATATGACAGACTTGTTCAGAAGGGAAAAATGACACAGGATACTGTTGATGCAATTCTTTCAAGAATCACACCGGGCTTAAAAGAAAACCTTTGTGCAGATTGTGATCTTATCGTTGAAGCTGCATTTGAAGATATGGAAGTTAAGAAGACAACTTTTGCTGAGTTAGACAAGATTGCAAAACCTGAATGTATTTTTGCATCAAATACATCAAGTCTTTCTATTACAGAAATTGGCAACGGACTTTCTCGTCCAACAATCGGTATGCACTTCTTCAATCCTGCAGATCGTATGAAACTTGTAGAAGTTATTGCCGGTGGTAATACTCCTGCTGAGACAGTTGAGACAATCAAGAAGATTTCAGAAGAAATAGGTAAGACTCCTGTACAGGTAAATGAAGCAGCAGGTTTCGTAGTAAACCGTATCCTTATTCCAATGATCAATGAAGCAGCATTCATCAAAATGGAAGGTGTTTCTGATATCGCAGGTATCGATGCAGCTATGAAGCTTGGAGCAAATCATCCAATGGGACCTTTAGAGTTAGGTGATTTCATTGGTCTTGATATATGCCTTGCTATTATGGATGTTCTTTACAATGAGACAGGTGACAGCAAGTATCGTGCATGTCCACTTCTCCGTAAGATGGTTCGTGGTGGAAATCTTGGTGTTAAGAGTGGTAAAGGTTTCTATATTTACAACGCTGACCGCACAAAGACTCCTGTTGATGCACAGTAATATATAAAAAGATTTACATCATATTATAGATTTTATGAAAGGTGGTAAAGAAAGGCATGGATTTTACATTAAGTAAAAAGCATGAAATGGCGAGACAGCTTTTCAAGGATTTCGCTGAGAACGAAGTTAAACCTATGGCTCAAGAGGTTGATGAAACAGAGCATTTCCCTATGGAAAATGTTAAGAAGATGGGAGAATGTGGATTTATGGGTATTCCTATCCCTAAGGAGTATGGCGGACAGGGATGTGATATCTTAACTTACATCATGTGTGTAGAAGAACTTTCAAAGGTTTGCGGTACAACAGGTGTTATCGTTTCTGCTCATACATCACTTTGTGCAGATCCTATCTTAACATATGGTACAGAAGAGCAGAAGCAGAAGTACTTACCTGATCTTGCAAGTGGTAAGAAGATCGGTGCTTTTGGTCTTACAGAGCCTGGTGCAGGTACAGACGCACAGGGTGTACAGACTAAGGCTGTATTAGATGGTGATGAGTGGGTTCTTAACGGATCTAAATGTTTCATCACAAATGGTGAAGTTGCTGATGTATATATCATTATTGCATATACAGATATTGTTGAGAATAAGAGAGGACGTAAAGTTAAGAAATTCTCTGCATTTATCGTAGAAAAAGGAACACCTGGATTTACATTCGGTACTAAGGAAAAGAAGATGGGTATCCGTGGTTCATCTACATATGAACTTATTTTCCAGGATTGCAGAATTCCTAAGGAAAATCTTCTTGGACCTCGTGGAAAAGGTTTCCCTATCGCTATGCACACTCTTGATGGTGGTCGTATCGGTATCGCAGCACAGGCACTTGGTCTTGCAGAAGGTGCATTAGACAGAGTTATCGAGTATACTAAGGAAAGAAAACAGTTTGGTCGTACAATTGCCCAGCAGCAGAATACACAGTTCCAGATTGCAAATATGGCTACAAAAGTAGAAGCTGCTAAGAACCTCGTATATAAAGCAGCTCTTAAGAAACAGGAGTTTGCCGATGGTGCCAAGGTATCTTATTCTGTAGAAGCTGCTATGGCTAAGTTATTTGCAGCAGAGACAGCAATGGATGTAACTACTAAGGTAGTTCAGTTATTTGGTGGTTATGGTTATATAAGAGAGTATGATGTAGAACGTATGATGCGTGATGCAAAGATTACAGAAATCTACGAAGGAACTTCAGAAGTTCAGCGTATGGTTATCTCTAGCAACTTATTAAATTAGTCTCGAACAGGCAGAATAAAAAAATATAAGACAAGGAGTGACAAAACCGTGAAAATAGTAGTATGTGTAAAGCAGGTTCCAGATACTAAAGGTGGAGTTAAATTCAATCCTGATGGTACTTTGGACAGAGGTGCTATGCTTGCCATTATGAATCCTGATGATAAAGCAGGTTTGGAAGCAGCACTTAGAATAAAAGATGAGTGTGGTGCAGAAGTAACTGTAATTACAATGGGTCTTCCAAAGGCTGAAGAAGTTCTTCGTGAAGCTATAGCTATGGGTGCTGATAAGGGTATCCTCGTAACAGACAGAGTTTTAGGTGGTGCTGATACTTGGGCTACATCTACAACACTTGCAGGTGCACTTAGAAACCTTGATTATGATTTAATCATCACAGGTCGTCAGGCTATCGATGGTGATACAGCACAGGTTGGTCCTCAGATTTCTGAGCATCTTGATATTCCTGTAATATCTTATGCTAAGAACATCAAAGTTGAGGGAGACAGTGTTATCGTTGAGCGCCAGTACGATGACAGATATCATGTATTAAAGGCAAAAATGCCTTGTCTTGTAACTGCTCTTTCTGAATTAAATGAGCCACGTTACATGACTCCTGGTGGAATCTTTGATGCATATGATGCTGAAATTACTGTATGGGGCAGAAATGATCTTAAAGATGTAGATGATTCTAACATCGGTTTAAAAGGTTCTCCAACAAAGATCGCTAAGGCTTCAGATAAGGTAAGAAAAGGTGCCGGCGAAAAAGTAACTCTTGAACCGGACGAGGCAGTAACATACATCGTTGATAAATTAAAAGAGAAACATGTAATCTAATAAAATAAGGAAAAGTGGTGACTAAAATGGGTTTAGAAGAATATAAAGGTGTCTATGTCTTTGCACAGCAGGTAGACAATGAATTAAGCAGTATAGCTTTTGAATTACTTGGAAAAGCAAAAGAACTTGCAGCAGATCTGAACACAGAAGTTACAGCAATGCTTTTAGGTTCTGGTGTTAAAGGTCTTGCAGATCAGTTAGCAGAATATGGTGCAGATAAGGTTATCGTAGTTGATGATCCTGAATTAAAGGAATACAGAACAGAGCCTTATGCTCATGCATTAGCTTCAATTATAAATGAGTACAAGCCTGAAATCGTATTAGTTGGTGCTACAGCAATCGGTAGAGATTTAGGTCCTCGTGTTTCAGCACGTGTGGCTACAGGTCTTACAGCTGACTGTACAGTACTTGAGATTGGTGATTTCCCTCTTAATCCTATTCCTGGACAGGAGCAGAAACACAATCAGTTACTTATGACACGTCCTGCATTCGGTGGTAACACAATCGCTACAATTGCTTGTCCTGACAACCGTCCTCAGATGGCTACAGTTCGTCCGGGTGTTATGCAGAAGATTGAGCCAATAGCTGGTGCTAAAGCAGAAGTTATTGAATACAATCCAGGATTTACTCCAAATAATAAATATGTAGAAATCCTTGATATCGTTAAGGAACTTTCTGATACAGTAGATATCATGGATGCTAAGATCCTTGTATCAGGTGGTCGTGGTGTTGGAAGCGCAGAGAACTTCAAGATGCTTCAGGATCTCGCTGATGTAATCGGTGGTACAGTAAGCTGTTCCCGTGCCGTTGTTGATAATGGCTGGATGCCTAAGGAGTTACAGGTAGGTCAGACAGGTAAGACAGTTCGTCCTAATGTATACTTTGCTATAGGTATTTCAGGTGCTATTCAGCATACAGCTGGTATGGAAGAGTCAGATATCATCATTGCAATCAACAAAGATGAGACAGCTCCAATCTTTGATGTAGCTGATTATGGTATCGTTGGAGATCTTAATAAGATCGTTCCAAAGCTTACAGAAGCATTAAAAGCTGTTGTTAAATAATTATAATAATAATCGAAACATTTCAGGTGGTGTCACATAATTATGTGGCACCGCTTTTTTCTTTATACGGTAAAATGAATATCTTCTTGTGGTTTATCATAAGTTGGTATATACTGATTTGGTGATGTAATTACCGGTTACTTAAGTATTTACATTATTAAAATATTTTTAAGGAGCATGAAAATGTTAGAAATAATCAAATCTATAATCTTTGGTATAGTTGAAGGAATTACAGAATGGCTGCCAATAAGCAGTACAGGTCATATGATTCTTCTTGATGAATTCATCAAGATGAATATATCTGAGCAGTTTAAAGAAATGTATCTTGTTGTTATACAGCTTGGCGCTATTATGGCAGTTGTACTTTTGTTCTGGTGGGAGATATGGCCATTTTGTAAAGGCGAAAACTTTGAAAAGCATTATGTAAAGAACAAAAAAATAAGTTTTTTAGATTGTTTTAAATTTGTTAAGCAGGACATTTTTATTATGTGGTTTAAGATACTTGTAGCATGTATTCCTGCCGTAATCGTCGAACTTTTGTGGGGAGATAAGCTTGAAGCTGCATTCTATAATTATCAGACAGTATCAATAATGCTTATAGTCGTCGGTATAGTTTTTATCCTTGTAGAAAATCGTAATAAAAATCATACTGCAAAGGTAGACAGTATTGCGGGAATTACATACCAGACAGCTTTTCTTATAGGAATGTTCCAGTTAATCGCAGCAGTATTTCCAGGTACTTCACGTTCAGGTGCTACAATTATAGGTGGTCTTATGCTTGGGTTATCTAGAACCATAGCAGCCGAGTTTACATTTTATCTTGCTGTACCTGCAATGTTTGGCGCAAGTTTTATAAAAATTATTAAATTTGGTCTTGCATTTACAGGAACTCAGATTGCTATATTACTAACAGGTATGATTACTGCTTTTGTTGTGTCAGTAGTAGTAATCAAATTTCTTATGGGATACATTAAAAAACATGATTTCAAAGTGTTTGGATGGTATCGAATAGTTTTAGGTGCGCTTGTGCTTGCGTATTTTATGATTAAGTAAATTGTTAAAAAATTGTGAAAAAAGTATAAACTGATTGACATTTGATAAAAAAGAGTGTATTCTAGTCAAGATAGTAGGAAAACCTACTACCCTTTTTTCAATTCATACCTAGGCATCCTGTACCCGCAGGATGCCACCTTTTTTATATAATAGAAAATTACTTTTGATTTACTCTTAAAAAAGGTATCACGAGGATATATGATATAGCGTGAACTGTGTTACTGTACAGACGCAAGCTTGACACTTGCTGTCAAGCTATGCGCCAATAATTAAATTGTGCCAGGATGATTACAGCCCCATGCATCGAAGATGCATTTAAAATGGGCTGTAATCGTTACTGTAGCACCGTAGGTGTGTACAGTAACTGAACTGTAACGTTGTGCATGTTTTGAAAAGGTAAAATGTTGACATAAATCATGTATAGGCTTAATATATCAGATATGGATTGATGAAAGAAGTTGTTACAACATGAATTGTAACAAGAAATATAAAAATAAGGAGGTTTTCGCATTGGATTTTCAGAGAATCGACAAAAATACAGTACAATGCCGTATGACAGAAGAGGAAATGAATGAATACGGATTTGAAATAGAAGATTTCTTTTCTCCAAATCAGGAAAAATCAAGAGAATTTCTTGAGCAGATAGTTGAAAAAGCAGAAGAGGAAATTGGTTATGAGGTGCAGGGCGGTCTTGTTTCTATGCAGCTTATGCGTTTGCCGGATAATTCAATTTCTATAACATTTTCAGACAGGGGAGATGATGTATTACAGAATATGATTCATCATATACAAAACCTTGTTGATACGATTGATGAATCATCTGCAGATGAAATAGTTAACAGACTTAATAAAGAAATGATGTCTGATAATCAGTGTGAACAGAGTGAACAAAATTCTATGTCTGAAAATATAGAAGAATTTCATAAGAAATTCGGAATAAGTGAAGAAAAGAAGGAAGAGTATAAAAAACATCTTAAAGAGATTGAAAAGAAAAAGCGTGATAAGATTAAAAAAGAAGCAGCCGGATGTAAGGTATACCAGTTTGCATCTTTACATAATCTTGAGCAGTTTGCAGAAAGTCTTTCATTCGATAAAACAATATCAAGTAAATTGTATAAGGATAATGTAAGTGGTAAGTTTTATCTTTTAATAAAGAAAGGTAAACTCAAGCTTGAACAGTATCAGGAAATATGTGGACGCCTTATTGAATATGCTGACAGGTCATTAAATCAGCCTTATGCTGAACAGTATTGTAAAGAACATTTTGAGTGTATTATTCCAAAACAGGCCTTAGATATTCTGAAAGAGTGTTAGTGATTGGAGAATACAGATGGGATATGATTTTGAACTGGAAGATAATAGAGCAAAAAGAACCAAGATTCTTAAGTTTATTATTATAAGTATAATTGAAATAGCTGCGGTTATCCTGGCTGCATTCTTAATAACGCATTTTGGATTGGAAAAAATGCAGGTTACTGGAGATTACATGAGTCCCACATTATCAAATGATGATACGATTATTATTAATAAGATGTCATATAAGTTACATTCAATAAAAAGAAATGACGTTGTCGTTGTTAAACAAAGCGGTTCAGAACATAATTATTATATAATTGAACGTGTTATCGGTCTTCCTGGTGAGAAAGTAAAGATAGACAATGGAATTGTATATATTGATGGGAAGAAACTTGAAGAGAAGTATAAGTTTCCGACTATGGAAAACGGTGGACTGGCTTTGGAAGAAATTGAACTTGATGATGGGGAATATTTCATGCTTTGTGATAACCGTAATGGAGGCGAAGACAGCCGTAATGCCAATATAGGCAATGTGTTAAA
>JALERT010000229.1 GCA_022764445.1 Lachnospiraceae bacterium
CGAATTTGATGGAGTCAATCCGGGAGGCTTCATTACAAGGGTAGCTACCAATAAATGTCTGGATTATCTTAAAAGAGCCGGCAGACGTGAAATTCCTATGGAAGATGATATATTACATCAAAATGATTCATCATCGCCGCCACCGGAGGAAAATATACTTCAGGCGGAGATTGATAACGAACTGAAGGATTTGTGCAGTAGTTTAAAACCACCATATGATTATGTGGCGAGAGAATATTATTGCAACGGACGTACAGCAGCAGAGATTGCAGCCAGGTCTGATAAAAAAGTCAAAACTATACAGACACAGATACGACGTGCAAGACAGATGCTGCAGAAGAAATGGAAGGCTATAAATAAGAATGGAGGGCGGAGCGATGGCACATTTAACAGATGAACAGATAAGTAAATATATGTCGGATGAAATGTCAGAAGAAGAGAAGATGGAATTTTTGACTCACACAGCCGGATGTGACTTTTGTTCCGGCAGGCTGGCAGCAGCGATAGAAAAGACGGAATTAATAACGCCGCCCCCTGACCTTGCATCAGATATATTAAAACAGACAGTATATAACAAAACGCTTATGCTAAATTCACAATATTTTATAGAAAAGCAAAAGTAGCGACAAAGAGAGTTTTGCATGTATACAGCAAAGGTTGTACTTGCCATGAGTATGGCGATTTTAATGGTATTTTCAACTGATATAGGTTTTGGTTATGGATATAACCGGACGGAAAATAAAGTGGAGATTCAATATAATAAGCTGACGGATTCTATAAACAAATCGTCTGATAAAATACGGGGAAGTATAAAAGAGAAATGGACGGGATTTATAAGTGAAATAGGACTAGTCGGTTATAAAGAAAGAGAGGATAAATAAATGGCACATAAAAAAAATATATTTTTAAATTTTTGTTTCTCATGTATGCCTGGTGCAGGTCAGATGTATCAGGGATTTATAAAAAAGGGTGTAAGCATAATGACACTGTTCTTTGGGGTGATTGGAATTGCCAATATATTGAATGTAGGCGAAATTTGTCTCGTTTTGCCAATCATATGGTTTTATGCCTTCTTTGATGCAATTAATAGTAATTCCTTACCTGACTTTGAGTTTGCACAGCTTAGGGATGAATTTATTATCGTTAAAGATACAGAGGACTTAAGAATGTCAATCCACCGTTTCAGGATGCCTATAGCCATAGGATGTATTGCTTTTGGCGGATATTCTCTTATAAAAGTATTCTTTGATATGCTTTCAGATATCGTAAATATTCCGGAAAATGTATATTGGGAGATTAGCAGATGGGTCAATAGCAATATTCCAAGAGTTGCAATCGCTCTTTTAATAATCTGGTTTGGAATGCGCCTGATTAAAGGTAAGAGAATAGATATCGACAACAGAGACACTTACGATAGTGGTGTTATATATGGCGGCATGAATGATTATGAAGATACTTCTAAAGAAAATGAAGAATAACAGTTACTGTGAGAACTACATGTGTGAAAGGTAATGCTTAATAGGAGTTACACATAATAAAATGACAAAAACATTAGGGAGTGATTATAGTATGAAACAAAGAAGGGTTGGTACATTAACGCTTGGAATTGTACTTGTAGTGTATGGTGTGCTGTTTTTAGTACACACATTCTGTAGCAGTCTTAAGTATTATTATATATTTCAGTTCTGGTCTGTTATATTACTTATACTCGGCTGTGAAATATTATACTGTACGCTGCGATACAGAAATGAAAAGTTTATATATGATTTTGTTGCGATAATAATGATTGCCATGGTTATGATATTTGCTATGGGCATGGCGGCAGCAGACTGGATTTACCAGACTGAAATCCCTTATATTACAGTACATCATTAACAGGTGATATATATAAAAAACGTCATAAATGGAGAAAACAAAACTCCTGCTATGGCGTTTTTTATTTAATTTGCTAGTTTACATATTACGCTTTATCAGAGTATAATGTTGTGTAATGGCAGATATTATCTACTATAAGGTTCTATGTCTGCTGTCATGTTATGTGTCGTGGATTGAAAGAAGATGTAGATAATTGATAAAAGTAAATAGATCAGGGGATTTTAACAGGTTTAATGGAGGATTAGTGTGAAAAAGTACGAGAAGATAAAAGATAATGTTACAAGGCAGTTTGTACTTACGATTATAATAGTATTCTGTCTGTTGGTTTTTATGATTACATATATATTTTCTTCTTTTTATAAAAGTTCAGTAAAAGATATTGAGGAGCTTGGTGCAAGCAATCTGCAGAGCGAAGCAGCTATGATAGAAAATTACCTTAATAAGAGTATGGACGTTTTGTGGGTGACAGCTGATACGGTTAATTATATGATGGATAATGGAGCGTCATCAAAGGAGATACTTGAATATCTTACAGCAGAAGCAGAGCATCAGAGCAAAGAGGTTGATGAGAACTTCACAGGAGTTTACGGATATATTAATGGGGAATATCTTGATGGTATCGGATGGGTACCACCAAAGGATTATGAACCGACTGAGAGGGAGTGGTATATTGCCGCAAAAGAAGCTGGAGGCAAGGCTACAATCGTTCAACCTTATCTTGATGCACAGACCAATACTGTTATGTTTTCCGTAAGTCAGCTTCTTTCTGATGGTAAAAGTGTCGTTGCGCTTGATATAGCACTTAATAGAGTTCAGGATATAGCTGAAAGTATGACAATGAATGATAAGGGATATGGCTTTATCATGGACAGTACCGGTCTTATAATTGCTCATCTTGATAAATCACAGAAGGGAAAGGTATACCCTGAGAATGAAGAGCAGAAAAAGATGCTTCAACAGATATTTGATAATAAAAAAGAAAATTTTCAGATGAGTATTGGTGGAGAAAAATGTACTATTTTCTCAAATCAGGTATTAAATGACTGGCATGTTGTTATGGTTGTCAGCGATACAAAACTCTTTCATGACTTAAGAAAACAAATGATGATAGGTATCATGATAACTGTAACGGTATTTTTGATTATCGTTGTATTCTGCTTGATTTCTGTGTTAAGGATCAATAAATACCAGCAGAAGGAAAATGAAAGTAAAGAGCGTCTTGACCGCATGAATACCAATATAGTACGTGCTCTTGCGTATACTATTGATGCAAAGGACCGCTATACAAGTGGTCATTCACAGAGAGTTGCAGACTATGCCCTGGCGATATCGAAGCGGATGGGCAAATCAGAAGAGGAGCAAAAGATTATTTATTATGCAGGTTTGCTTCATGACGTAGGTAAGATAAGGGTTTCCGAAGAGGTAATAAATAAGCCGGGTAAGCTTACCGAGGATGAGTTTAACCAGATAAAGGTTCATCCTATAAGCGGATATCATATATTAAAGGACATTCATGAGGATGCCAGAATTGCATATGCGGCAAAGTATCATCATGAGCGATATGACGGCAAGGGATATCCTTATGGATTAGAGGGAGAAAATATACCTGAGATAGCCAGAATAATCGGAGTTGCAGATGCCTATGATGCGATGGCAAGCAACAGAAGTTATCGTAACGCTCTTCCACAGGATGTTGTACGTTCTGAGATAGAAAAGGGACGCGGTGGACAGTTTGATGCAGAGATAGCCGATATAATGCTTGAAATGATAGATGAAGATAAAGACTATTCTATGTGTCAGTTAGAAAGTAATGTAAAAAATATTCTGGTAATAGATGATGAAGTATTTAGCATAAAGACAGTAAAAAATTTACTTAAAGATGTACCTGATCTAAACGTAATTGGAGCAACGACGAAGGAAGAAGCATTCAAGGCATTAGAGGAGCAGAATATTGACCTTATTTTGCTTGATCTGATAATGCCGGAGACAGATGGATTTGAACTTTATAAGCTGATTAGAGAAAAGTATAAAATACCTGTTGTAATTGTTACGGCAGATAAGAGGTTAGAGACAATACAAAAGATTAGTGAACTTGGAATTGATGATTATTTAACTAAGCCGGTACATTCATTTGTTTTAAAAGAAATAGTACATGGTATAACAGATAGTCGTGAATACATGTAAAATTCGCCAATGATCTTTGGAATCTTTTTGTGTTTGATTTTGTGAGAGAATATACTATTGAAAAGGTGGTATTAGGATGGATGATAAAGAACTGATTTTACTTGTAGATGATGATATAGGTAACTTAAAACGAGCACAGAACATACTTGGAAGTGAGTATCGCATTTCAGCCACTACATCTGGTAAGATGGCTTTATCAGTGATTTCAAAAGTAACTCCCCAGCTGGTTTTACTGGATGTAAATATGCCGGAGATGGATGGATTTGAGACATTTGAGGCTATCAAAGCCCTCGATGGGGGCTCATCTATTCCCGTTGTATTCCTTACAGGTGACAGTGATGCGGATACAGAGACAAGATGTTTTGAGGCAGGTGCGACAGACTTTGTGGCAAAGCCGTTTGTACCACAGGTTTTAATAAGCCGTGTAAAACGTATATTGGAGAATAAACATTATCAGAATAATCTTGAGGAAATGGTTTCTTCCCAGGTTGATACCATTACACGTATTCAGAATGAGGTCATAACGGGTATCGCCAATCTGATTGAGAGCCGTGACGGAAGTACGGGACTTCATGTGAAAAATACGCAGAACTATGTGCGTATTCTTACAAAGGAGCTTAGGAGAAGAGGAATGTATCCTGATATACTTGATAAGGAGTATGAAAATAATACCATCAAAGCTTCAGTTCTTCATGATATAGGTAAAATCAAAATTCCTGATGCCATATTATTAAAACCGGGAAGGCTTGATGATGACGAATTTACCATTATGAAAACACATGCCGCACTTGGCGGGGAAATTATCGATAAAATCATAGCCAATGTTGAAGATGAGAAATATGTAGAAATTGCAAGGCAGATAGCAAGATCTCATCATGAAAGATGGGATGGAAATGGATATCCTGACCGTATCGCAGGAGAAGATATACCTCTTTGTGCAAGAATAATGGCTATCGCTGACGTTTTTGATGCACTTTATCAGGAACGTTGCTACAAACCACCGATTCGTCCGATTTCTAAAGTCCTTGGTATATTAGAAGAAAATAGCGGTACACAGTTTGATCCGAATCTTCTGGAAGTTTTCCTCGAACTTAAGGATGAGATTGAAGAAGTAAGTGAAGGTTAGGAAATATGTAAAGGTGACTTTACAAAGAATGGAGATCAGTATGGAAAATAAGTTAAAGAATGACAGGGCAGGCTTTTTACCATATATCATTTATATAGTATATACAGTTTATATGACAATAGTATCAGTTGTGCTTGACTGGCCGAGCTGGATTATTGCACTTATTAACTGTTGCCTTGCAGCAAGCTTAGGTCTGCGGGCTATATATGGAAAAGAGCGTAATTTACCAAAGATATTCAGTGCAGTTATGATATGGATAAATCTATTGATTTATTCTCTGTATTGTAAAGATTTTACGACTATTCTTGGTTCAGTTGCTGCTGCAATAGTGCTGTTGTCGCTTTTTGATGTAATAGCGATTAATTACATATCGCTCATATTTGTTTTAGCAATTTTTATTTCCAATATTATTCTTGGAAAGTTATCTTATGATAATCCGGTATATGAACTAGAATTTGTCATACAGATTTTATCTATCGTTATTCTGATTTTTCTGGAAAATAATCTTTTGAAAAACCGTATAAGGCGTGATGATGCTTTTGCAAAGATGCTGAAGGAACTTGAAGATGCACAGCGTGGCAAGGACGATTTTATGGCAAATGTATCTCACGAAATACGTACACCTTTAAATGCTGTCATTGGTATATGTGATGGACTTCTTGAGACAAATGTAGATGATGCAACGAGAGAAAAACTGTATGATATTTCTGTAGCGGGAAGAAATCTGATGTCCCTTGTTTCTGATATACTTGATTTCACTGAATTACAGAACGATACAATGGAACTTGTGGAGGAACCATATAACATTACATCTATAGTTAATGATGTAATCAATATGACTAATGCCTGGAACAAAGAAAAGAAACTTGAGTTCATTGTAGACTGTGAAGCTGATATACCTAACTGTCTGCTTGGAGACAGTCAGAAGATATATAGGATAATAATCAATCTTATCAATAATGCGATTAAATTTACTGACGACGGAGGTAGAGTTTTATTTGTCGGAACGCGTAAAGAAGAGTATGGTGTGAATCTTATGATCAAGGTTCAGGATACTGGAATAGGCATGAGTGAAGAAGCTCTTAATGCTTTGGATAATACCTACAATCAGGTAGACACAACAAGAGACAGAAGATCGGGAGGAGTCGGTCTTGGTCTTGCCATATCACGTAAGATGGTAAGCAAAATGAATGGTCACATGCATATCTCAAGTGCTCCTGATGTTGGAACAACTGTTTCAATAATTATTCCTCAGAAAGTTCTTAATGATATTCCGATAGTATCTGTTAAGAATATAGAAAATGAAAAAATTTTATTCTATATGGATCTTGAAAGATACAATTATGCACAGATACGTGATGCATATATTGAAAGCATTCAGAGGATGATAGATGTGCTTCATATAGATGCCGTCAGATGTTCTACGGTACATGAACTTCAGCAGCGTGTATTACATGGCAGTTTTGACTTTTTATTTATGGCGGATATTGAGTATCTGAAAAATAAAGAGTATGTTGACGGACTTAAAGATAAGTTAAAAGTAGTCATTTTAGTAAATCGTGATTTTGATACTAATCTTCTGGGGAAAAATATCCAGCTTATTTATCGTCCGTTACATGTATTCTCAGTGGCAACTATACTTAACGGTGAAGTGCTTCAGCAGAATGCATATGAATACAGATGGAATAATAACAAATTTTTTGTTAAGGGTGCAAAGGTTCTTGCAGTTGATGACAGTGCCATGAACCTGAAAGTTGTATCGGGTATCATGCGTCGGTATGGTGTTGTCATAGAAACTGCCTTAAGCGGAAAGGAAGCTATCAATAAAGTAGAAAGCCGACATTATGATCTTATTTTCATGGATCATATGATGCCTGAGATGGATGGTGTCGAATGTATGCAAAAGTTGCGTGAGCTTCCATCCGTCCGCAGTAATAAGATACCTATAATAGCACTTACAGCGAATGCAATAAGCGGAGCCAGAGAGATGCTTATAAGGGAAGGTTTTGATGATTTTGTTGCA
>JALERT010000024.1 GCA_022764445.1 Lachnospiraceae bacterium
TTTCCAAACTGATAATAATCACATGGTTCATGGTGAATCTGTTTTAGTACATATTCCTTCGTCCCATCTGTTACCAGATAAGAATATCCCCCTTTTCCGTGACCTAATAATTTTATGACTTCGTATGACTTTTCATTTACACACATCTTTTTCATTTTACATTCCTCCTAACGATTAGTACGCCTCCTGCAAGAAGCATTTGATCCATATATCCACGTTCAAAAATTGTTTCCTGTTCCTGTAAATCAATTGGCACCTGCTGCTCACCTGCATTTATGTATACTTCAATGGTTACATCGCCTGGTCTTACATAACTGATGAGCCTGCCTTTCGTATTCTTCCATTGTATTTCACTGCCTTTTAGCGCCTTATATTTTTTTTGAATACAAATAAGCGCTTGAACCTCTTCTATAATGGAGTCATATTTTCCACAATCAATCTCCTCAGGTGGCTAACCTTTGTGACTTTTCTGAAAGCCATTTTATGAAATTATTCAAAGAACTAACCGGTATGAGTTTTACCGCATATCTGGTGAATTACCGGTTAGAACTTTCTGCAAAACAATTACTGGAAACGGATCAAAAAATCATTGATATCGCCACCAATTGTGGTTTTAATAATCACTCCTATTTTATTTTCACCGGATCCCATCCATAATCTTTATAGTACTTTACATCTAAAGAATTCCTGGAAATATACATTTTAATATAATCATTTTTTGCTTCTTCTATTAAAACTTTATTGGTATCCCAGTCCATATACTTTTCATACAGTCCATGATATCCTTTTGTGAATCGCTTTATATCTTTTGCGTAATATTCGCCATCTCCGGCAGTATCAACACTAACTACCTTATAGCTATCGCCACTCTTTTTCAGATGGAAACAAGCCGGATATTCTCCACCAGCATTTGATTCCATAATATTACCAATTTTCTGATAAATATAATTATAGAAATTACCAAATATAAGGGTTTCCCCGTTCTTTTCAACTTTTTTATAAATCACAAAACCAGGTATCCAGACACTTCCTTCTTCAGTCAGGTAAGATTCTCCTTCCTTTTTCATATATTCAACAATAGTATTTAGTTCTGCATCTTTTCCATCATATATGAATTCCGGCATTGTCTTCCCATCTAAAGTTTCTTCATCATTTTTATAATTTAGGATAAGCTCTCTCTTTGAAAAATTTTTCTGATTATTTGTAACCGTACATAAATAATACTTTCTATCTTTCATATATAAGAAACATACTTTGTCATTACATACTATAGACCTTCTACTGTATTTGCAATTACAGTCTTTATCAAAACAATTAAAATGAATATCTACAGCATCATTTTCTGAGAAAGCCTGGAATGTATCAATATAATTTTGGGACTTTTCCCACTTTTGATAAATTTTCTTTATTAAATCCTTTTCATTAATACTTCTCACAAGTGTCATTCTTTCTTGTTTCTTCCATTGATATTCATAAACAGAACCTGATATATTTTTATTCTCAATATTAAATACAAAAATTGAATCACCCTCTTTGTATAAACATGTCTCCTTTTCTTCTGAATCAAAATAAATACAGTCTATGTCCTGAGTATCAATAGTTCCAAGAACTGAATCTTTTAATAAATCATATACAATAATCCCACGCATATTTCCAAAAATCAATAACTCATCATCCATATGTAAAATATCTGATGCATATACTTCAATATTTTGATCCGAGACTTTTCCTGCCTGATCAACAATTTGTCTCTCCTCTTCTTTTCCTATAGTTTTATTGATAACCTCACCAATCTTATCAGAAATAATTCCACCCGTAGCAGCATCTGCAATTGCTACTGTACCTGCCATAAAGATAGCAACAAGTGTGGCTATCCCCAGACGATAGGCAAAACCTGTTCTTTTTATTCTTCCAAACCCAAAACTATGTTTTTTTATCTTTTCTGTTTCAGTTACATTACTCTCGTATTGTTCTATTTTTTTCCACATTTTTTCTTCCTGATCTTTAGAAGGCTCCAAATGTATTAACACTTTTTTTACTAATTTCTCGTCCATAACATCTCCTCCTGTTCCAATTTTATTCTAAGTTTTTTTCTTGCCGTTGCTAACTGCGTCTGAATTGTACTTTCCTTGCGCTGTAATATTTTTGAAATTTCTTTCACAGAATATTCTTCATAATAATATAAATAAATAACTTCACGATACTTTTTTCCTAAACTGCAGATATGTACAAGCAATTCCTGTTCTTCTTCATCTTCCTGCACAAGTTCCGGCAGGTCCCCCAGCTCTACCTTACGAAACCATGAAGATTTTAATACATCTTTACAGTAATTTTTTGTAACCATAATAAACCATGCTTTTTCATGCTCTAAACTCTCAAACTCCCTTGGTTTTTCAATTAATTTTATAAATACATTTTGAACTGCATCTTCCGCATCTTCTTTATTTTTCAGGTAAATCATAGCCGTACAATATACTCGTTTAACCTGACGTTCATATATCTGTTTTATGTTCATGATTCTCCTCCCTTCAATTACTATACGATTGATACAGGCCATATATCTTATTTTTTTAATTATATATCATAAATCTTTACTGTACACACCTATGGTACTACAGTAACCAAAAAATGGGATAGCATAACGCTACCCCATCCTAAGACTTGACTTTTGGCAGTCATAGCCTTATAATCAATGTAGATGGTATGAAGATAATGAATCATCCTCATACCTAGCGGAAACAAATGTTATTGTAAGCGAGTTACAACACATAAGCTATCCCCTATGCCAGTAGGAGATAGCTTTTTATGTCTATTGCCAGTTGCTATTTTTTGCGATTGTGATTATCAAGGTATGTAAGTACCGTAAAAATCACAAGTACCAATGTCAATACTTCAAGCGTATTCATTGCACATACCCCCTTCCCGTTTCCAGAAAGGCAATCGGACTATCTCCACACTTTTCTACACCAACTGAAAAAAATATAACATATCCGACAGAATACAACAAGGTGTACCTATTTTCATTTTCCATACCCCGATACTGGTTCAATAATATCTGCCTTTACTAGTTTAGAAATAAATTTTGAAGTTCGTTTTTCGTATTTATCACGCATAATTCTTTATCAGCCATTTAATCCTGCTTTTTGTCTGTTCTATAAGCGAAATATTATAAACCATTGGATATCCACTTCCACCTTCCCATTCTGCAGCATCTTTCTTTGCTTTTTTGTCTCTTTTCTTTATCCATTTTCTCTCAGAGGCAACTAGTTTCTTCGCTTTTTTGGGGGACAGATTCTTTTTTATCATTTTATAATCTTTGTTAAGTTCTTTATCCCATAGCTTATATTCTTCATAAGATTCTTTGTTCATTTCAGCCTGTGAGCCTGAATATGTGAATTTCTTTTTGCATTTTTTCTCTAGCTTTTTATAACTTTTCAGATAACTTGATTTAGAATTTGCATTAACGTTTACTACCGGTATGTTTATTCCTACAATTATAAATACTGCTGCCATCATAACGGATAACATTTTAATTATTTTTCTTTTCATTTTAATCCTCCATTTTCTTGCATTAAATTTATTCTTGTGAACAAAATAACAACAGTTACAATACTTTTGTCTGAACTGTGATAATTCTTAAGTGAAGTATCATAGATTGAGCGATCAAAAAACACGCTATTTTTCAGCTTTTGCCAACCCTTTTACCATCCTATCAAAATCAGATTCTATCGGTTGTGTCTTATTAAATATATCATATTCCTGATATGCTTTCTCCACTGCCTGTTTATGGAAAATACGTCCGTTATCCTTCATAGTCAAAGTAACCGGTGACTGCACGTTCCAGTTGGCGGATTTGTTTTTCATCCAAGTAGTTCTTGGCAATCGGAGTATCAGACTTGAGAATACGACCATCAGGATCGTTTTTTCGATTGAAATCGTGCTAACATATCATAATCATAGATTTTTTTTGCCAATTTAATATCGCTCATAATCATTTCATACAACTGTGAATATTTTATACTTCCATTTTCTAAATAATTTTTATGTTGATAAATAAACATACCATATTTACACATTTTATCTTGCATAGAGCTAGAATATGGGCAAATTTTCACTTTATTTGATTCTAAAACACCCCAATGGACCAAGTTATCTTTACATTTACCAAACCAGGCTCTTTTGTATTCATTATCATCTAAAATCACACTTTGATAAATTTTCTCAGGATTTTCACCTCTTTCTGGTGCCCTCTCATAACATCGCCTATACTGATTACCTTGTATCTGAATACCTATGAACACATAATCATCATCATCATTATCCCTTATTCGAGAATCAAAGACAAAATCTATTAACGCATGTTTTCTAGAAAAACCCGGCCTAACCACAAAATCAGTTTTGCCCTCCCCAATTTTTCCGTATATTTTATCCATACCTTCTTGTTCATAACGATTACTGAAATATTGAATGAATCCTTCTACGGATAATTTATAACATAAATCATTCAGCCCAACAGAATCTAGCATGTTTGAAGCATAAATACGATATTTTTCATCTGTATAATCCTTTATTGGTCCTAACTTAATCAATTCAAGGATATTTCGTACATCATTGCAATATGAAAGAATTATACTCATATCAAACCTTTCATTTTCACTAATATTCTTTTTATCTATATATTCTTTAGCTATCATTTCAAAATGATTAATAACATCTTCATAGGAAACAAAAGAATAATTAGGTATACCAGGAGATAATACAATATTTTTTCCATTCTCTACAATTGATGTTTGAAATGGAGCAACAAGTATTCCTCTATTAAATGTGTATTTCTTATCAGTTTCCAACAATTCATAATACATTTCTAATTGAGATTTTGTTGGAATTGATTTGAATTTATTTTCAATTACATACACAGAATTATCATTAAGAACAATAAAAATATCAACAGACTTGTTTCCATTTCCTTTATATTTTTGTTTCAAAGATTGTTGACAACTGAGTTTCTTCTCTCGTATAACCCCATTTTCTTTAATATGCCTATAATCCTCACCAATAAAAACAGATGCAAACTCAGGATACTTTTTTATTATAAATGCCCAAAAATTTGTATGATATAATTCCATTGAACCAAGTGACATAGAATAAGTAATTGATTTTTTTAATTCTTCAATATGTTTTTTCAATATTTTCATTTCTCCTTATACAACACTCTCAAATTCAACCAAGAGAAAAATTTCGATTTGCTAGTCTCTTGAACAAGGCTATCATATGAGTAATTTTACCACATATTCGTCCTTAAATCATCTAAAATTTAACAAAACTGTTTCACCATCTAACACCCATTCTTTTTTCGTAATATTATAATCTCTTATTTTTCCTGCATGATTGTAAGTAGATTGAAACAACTTACGATGAATATGCCATTTTATAATCCTCTTATGATATTCAGATAATCCTGTCTTTGATCTACCACTGCGTATATTATTACTTCTTTCTTTAATTCATCTATCTTATAAAATACTAAATCTTTTTCAAGTATTAATACTTTATATCCCAGTCGTTTTAATACCGGATATCTTGGTTCATTTCCTACATATGGATCATCTGCCAATCGAAAAATGCCTGCTTCTATATCATCAAGCTTTTCTAATGCCACCTCATTCCCAAAGTTCGCTGCTACATAAAGTATAGTTTTTCTTATTCCGGCGTCTGCTGTATCAGTACGAATAATATTGTATTTCAAAATCATCCCTCCTGCAGCATTGCTCGTAAATCATCAAAAGTTTCATTTATTGGTGCTACACGGTCATTCTTAACATCTTCTTCTGCTTCCGCAAGAATTTCCAGCAATTCTATGCGTGACTTCATATTCTTATATTCTTCGTAAGAAAGAGAAACTGTGTCACCTCTGCCATTAACCGTTATAATGACAGCTTCTTTTCCCTCTCTACACTGTTTAGAAATCTCATTATAATGATTTCTCAAGTCTGCTGATGGTCTGATCGTTTCTTGCAAATTAAACATAGATATCGCCCCCAAATATATTATATACAAATTATATCATTCTATGACTATATAATCAATCTTAAATATCAAAACCTTTGTCAGGATTGTAACAGTTCAGCCTGTTACAATGAAATAAATGGAAAGCTAAACTGCTACCTTGTCACTGTTCACATGTTACTTTTATATTAAAAACGACCTCCAAAAGTAAAAACAGTCATATATAGTAACGTTTTTACTCTTGGAGGCCGGTACATTCAAATCACTACTTTTATATTAAATTATCTTTTACAGATTAGTATAACCCATAAGGAATTCATCAACTTCTTTTGCAACGCTTCTTCCTTCGTTGATTCCCCATACTACAAGTGACTGTCCACGATGCATATCACCTGCTGTAAAGACCTTATCTACAGATGTCTTATAGTGACCTGGTTCTGTCTCAACATTAGTACGTTGGTTAAGTTTTACGCCAAATGCTTTAGCGATGTAATCCTGTGTTCCGAGGAAGCCTGCTGCGATAAGTACATAATCTGCCGGAATCTCAAATTCGCTTCCAGGTATTTCTACCATATTCATTCTGCCTGTCTTCTCATCTTTCTTTGGCTCAAGCTTTACAAGCTTAACTTTCTTGAGGGCACCTTTTTTATCAGCTATAAATTCCTTAACTGTTGCCTGATAGATACGAGGATCGTTGCCATAAACTGCGATAGCTTCTTCCTGACCATAATCTGTCTTGCAGACACGAGGCCATTCAGGCCAAGGATTATTCTCTGCTCTTTCATCAGGAAGCTTTGGCATCATTTCTATCTGAACAACCGACTTTGCACCCTGACGTACTGCAGTTCCGACGCAGTCATTGCCTGTATCACCGCCGCCGATTACTACTACATTCTTACCTTTAGTATCAACCCATCCGTCTTTCTTTCCTGTTAATACATGCTTAGTAGAACGTGTAAGGAAGTCTACTGCAAAGTAAATTCCGTCAGCTTCTCTTCCCTGCGCTTTTATGTCACGAGGGTTAGATGCACCACAGCAAAGAATTACGCTGTCATACTCTTTAAGAAGTTGTTCTGCTTTAACATTCTTACCTACATCTGCATTGACTACGAATTTAACTCCCTCTTCTTCCATAATCTTCTGCTTTCTGTCGATAACCCACTTCTCAAGCTTCATATTTGGAATACCATACATAAGAAGTCCGCCGATATGGTCGTTTCTCTCATATACAGTAACCTGATGACCACGCTTATTAAGCTGGTCAGCTGCTGCAAGTCCTGAAGGTCCTGAGCCTACTATAGCAATCTTTTTGCCTGTACGGACTTTAGGAGGATTTGCCTCCATAAGTCCATTTGCATAACCAAATTCTACTATAGCATTTTCATTTGCCTTACATGTAACAGGTGAATCATTAAGTCCACATGTACATGCAGCTTCACAAAGTGCAGGACACACACGTGATGTAAATTCTGGGAAGTTATTGGTCTGTTTAAGCATCTGAAGTGCTTCCTTCATACTTCCATGATAAAGAAGGTCATTCCATTCAGGTACAAGGTTATTTAAAGGACATCCTGATGCCATACCACTTATCATCATACCTGACTGACAGAAAGGAACACCACAGTTCATACATCTTGCAGCCTGTTCACGTCTCTCCTTTATATTCATTGGCGTATGAAACTCATTAAAGTTTTTTATACGTTCTAATGGCTCTACAGCCTTATTATTTTTTCTTTCGTATTCCATAAATCCGGTTGGTTTACCCATAGTCTGCCTCCAATTCTATACTATGTCCTCTCGACCTGCTTTTGAAATCAAGTACAATGAGATTCCGAGAGGACATCACTTTTCATCAAATATAGTAACATCTGCTAAATTACTATGCCTGTTTCTTGTATGCATAAAATGCTTCTATCTGAGCCTGTTCGTAACTTAAACCATGCTCTTCCATCTGAGCTATAAGCTGAAGCATCTTGCTGTAATCGTAAGCAATAATCTTCTTAAACTTTGGAAGATAATCACTAAAGTTGTCAAGAACTTCTTTGCCCTTCTTAGAACCTGTAGCAGCTACATGCTCTTCTATCATTTCTTTAAGTTCAAGTACATCATACTTATCAGTAACAGGTGCTGACTCAACTAATTCCTTATTAAGCTTCATATATAAATCGCTGTTTTCATCAAGTACATAAGCAACACCGCCACTCATACCTGCTGCAAAGTTCTTTCCTGTAGGTCCAAGTATTACTACACGACCACCTGTCATGTATTCACAACCATGATCGCCTACACCTTCAACAACTGCTGTTGCACCTGAGTTACGAACACAGAAACGCTCACCGGCGATACCATTGATAAACGCTTTACCACTTGTTGCTCCGTAAAGAGCTACATTACCGATAATAATATTTTCTTCTGCTTTAAATCTGCTTCCTTCTGGTGGATAAACAACTATCTTACCGCCTGAAAGACCTTTTCCGAGATAATCATTAGAGTCACCTGAAAGCTCAAGAGTAAGTCCCTTTGGAATAAAAGCTCCAAAGCTCTGTCCGCCGCTTCCATGACATTTTACCGTTATTGTATCTTCTTCAAGTGTATCACTAAATTTCTTAGTAATCTCTGATCCGAGGATAGTACCAAGTGTACGGTTTATATTTGTTACATTTGCCTCGATTGTTGCCTTCTCACCTGTTTCAAGAGATTTCTTAAGTTTTGGTAAGAATTCTTTTTCATCTATTGTCTTTTCAAGCTCAAAGTCATATTTATTCTTTGGATTGAATTTATTTTCTTTTCTTTCACCTGCAAATGAAGAATCAAGTATCTCTGAAAGATCCACATGATATTCACTTGTCTTTGCATCTTCCTTAACCTTAAGAAGATCTGTACGACCAATAAGATCATCTACCTTACGAATTCCGAGTGCAGCCATATACTCACGAAGTTCCTGAGCAACAAACTTCATAAAGTTTTCTACATATTCAGGTTTACCCTTAAATCTCTTACGAAGTTCAGGATTCTGTGTAGCTACACCAACAGGACATGTATCAAGGTTACATACTCTCATCATTACACAACCCATTGTTACAAGAGGAGCTGTAGCAAATCCATACTCTTCTGCACCAAGAAGTGCTGCAACAAGAACGTCACGGCCTGTCATAAGCTTACCATCTGTCTCGATGCGTACACGTGAACGAAGACCGTTCATTATAAGTGTCTGGTGTGTCTCTGCAAGACCAAGCTCCCATGGAAGTCCGGCATTGTAGATAGAGCTTCTAGGGGCAGCACCTGTACCTCCGTCATAACCTGATATAAGAATTACTGCTGCACCTGCTTTTGCAACACCGGCTGCTACAGTACCAACACCTGCTTCTGATACAAGCTTAACTGAGATTCTTGCATCTTTATTACTATTCTTAAGGTCATATATAAGCTGTGCAAGATCTTCGATAGAGTAAATATCGTGATGTGGTGGTGGTGAAATGAGGCTTACACCCGGTGTTGAATGTCTTGTCTTTGCAACCCAAGGATAAACTTTTCCTCCAGGGAGATGACCACCTTCACCAGGCTTAGCACCCTGTGCCATCTTTATCTGGATTTCTTTTGCACTTACAAGGTAACGTGATGTTACACCAAATCGACCTGATGCAACCTGCTTGATAGCAGAACATCTATCATCCTTCTGACCGGCAGTAAGAAGTCTGTCAAGACTTTCTCCACCTTCACCACTATTGGATTTACCATGAAGATGATTCATTGCGATAGCAAGTGTCTCATGTGCTTCCTGTGAAATAGAACCGTAAGACATAGCACCTGTCTTAAATCTCTTAACAATCTCATCTACACTCTCTACTTCATCAATAGGTATACCCTTCTTAGGATAATTAAAGTCAAGCATACTTCTTAAATTAATATGTTTATCTTCTTCATTAATACACTTTGAATACTGTTTAAATAATTCATAATTACCTGTCCATGTAGACTGCTGTAAAAGATGAATTGTCTCAGGATTATAAAGATGTTCTTCTTTATTAC
>JALERT010000038.1 GCA_022764445.1 Lachnospiraceae bacterium
CCGAAAATATTAAGAGACTGTGTTGATACAGTACGTGCTGATACGTCAAATACACAAGGTAACTGCTCACCAGCTATTTTATACATATTAGGAATCATAAGAAGAAGACCCTGAGATGCTGTAAATGTAGTTGTGAGTGCACCTGCTGCAAGAGAACCATGAACTGTACCTGCGGCACCTGCTTCTGATTCCATTTCTACAACTTTAACTGTGTTTCCAAAAATGTTTTTCTGTCCTGCTGCTGACCACTGATCGACTGAGTCAGCCATAGGGCTTGAAGGTGTGATAGGATAAATACCAGCTACTTCTGTGTAAGCATATGCTACATGAGCTGCGGCTGTATTACCATCCATTGATTGTTTAGCTCTAGCCATTATTGTAAAATCCTCCTTAATTTGATTTCTTTCAACATTTTATCACCAAGTATATAAAAAGTAAAGAATTCAAGCGTTATTTTTGTCAACTTTACTCGAATTTTACAGATTGTTCACAGTTTTTATTGACGTATATTTCATTTTCCCTTATTATAAGAAAATGTTAAAATCTATACTTTTTTAATAAAAATAACGGATAACAAATAAAATGCAGAGTACAGAATTATTCTATGTTCTCTCGGAGTTTCTTTGTGCTTGATTTTGTGTGCATATGTCGGAAAAGCAGGTGCAAAAGAGACTACAAAAGAACATATCTGCAGAATGGAGGAAACAATGGGTGTTACATATGTAAAAGAAGTTATGTCACCGGAAGAATTACTTGCACAATATCCCCTTCCGGAAGCACACAAAAAGTTAAAAGCTGAAAGAGATAAGGAAATTGCCAAAGTATTTACAGGTGAATCAGATAAATTCTTAGTAATCATCGGACCATGCTCGGCAGACAATGAAGATGCAGTCTGCGACTATGTAAACAGACTTGCAAAGGTTCAGGATAAGGTAGCCGACAAGATACTTATAATCCCTAGAATCTATACAAATAAGCCAAGAACTACGGGCGAAGGCTATAAAGGAATCGTTCATCAGCCAGATCCTGAGAAGGCACCTGATCTTCTTGAAGGACTTATCGCAATGCGTAAGATGCATCTTCGTGCTATCGCAGAGACACATCTTTTCGCTGCTGACGAGATGCTTTACCCTGAAAACTGGCCATATATCTCAGATATATTATCATATGTTGCAGTTGGTGCACGTTCTGTAGAAGACCAGCAGCACAGACTTACAGTCAGCGGTTTTGACGTACCATGCGGCATGAAAAACCCTACAAGCGGCACTTTAAGTATTATGCTTAATTCATGTATCGCCGCACAGGCAAGCCATACATTTATGTATCGCGGATGGGAAGTTAAGACAGACGGAAATCCCCTCGCACACACTATACTACGTGGTGCAGTCAATAAGCACGACCAGTATATACCAAACTATCATTATGAGGATCTTATGCTTCTTAATGAGATGTACAAGGAAAAGAATCTTAAGAATCCGGCATGTATAGTTGATGCTAACCATGCTAATTCAAGCAAATGCTACTATGAACAGCCCCGTATAGTATCTGAGGTACTTCACAGCCGTTCTGTTTCTAAGGATATAGAAAAGCTTGTCAAAGGTGTAATGATTGAAAGTTATATAGAACCCGGCAATCAGAAGATAAGTGATCATATTTATGGTAAATCTATTACTGATGCTTGTCTTGGATGGAATGAAACTGAGAAGCTTATATATGATATAGCTGAGAAGCTGTAATTATTACTGTAACACCATATATGTGTACAGTAACCTGTAATTCATATATTATTATAAATAACTTATGCTATTTGTAATAACACATATCTTTTTTATCGCAAAACATCTGCTAATATCTATCACTGTTCTATTTAATTAGTAAATGGGGAGAAAGAAATGAAAAAACAAATAAGAAATAATTTAAAAAAAGTATTCGTATCTATTATTATTGCAACACTTTTTTTATCAGCTGCACCAGCCTCGGCAGCTAATAAGCCAAAATCAACAGGCATAAATGTAACATATCGTTCTGCAAAGCAGATAAAAAGTTTTGTTAAAAAACATAAGTTTAATTTAAACGGTAAGGTAAAGATGAGCAAAAAACCATCTGTAAAATATCCTTATTCATTGGGTACTGTCAGCAAAACTTCTTTAAATGATGGACTTAACGCACTTAATACCATGCGTTACATTGCAGGTCTTCCTGCAAATGTAACACTAGACAGCAGCTACACAAAAATGTGTCAGGCGGCGACAGTTGTTAATGCAGCCAATAATGAACTGTCACACTTTCCTTCTAAGCCAAAGAAAATGACAAACTCTTTTTATGAACTTGGAAAAGAAGGGGCAAGCAGCAGTAATCTCGCATGGGCAAGCTGGCAGACAAGCCTTTCTTATTCCGTTGTACACCAGTGGATGGAAGATGGCGACTCCTTTAATATTGACAGAGTCGGACATAGACGCTGGGTTTTAAATCCACCTATGAAAAAAACAGGTTTTGGATATACAAATGGTTATTCAGCAATGTATGCATTTGATTCTTTTAATACCAAAACAAAATATTATGGTGTTGCATGGCCTGCACAAAACATGCCTGTAGAGTATTTTGGTTCAGATTATCCATGGTCTATAAGCATGGGAGAAACTATCAAAGATATAAACAAAGTTAAGGTAACTCTTAAAAGAAAATCTGATAACAAAACATGGACTTTTACTAAGAAATCTGCCAAAGGTTATTTCAATATTAACAATGACGGATATGGACAGATTGGTTGTATAATATTCAGACCAAATAAGATTTCATATAAGTCAGGTGATATTTTTCAGGTAACAATTACAGGACTTAAAAACAAAGTAAGTTATCAGGTTAAGTTCTTCTCTTTATAAGCTCTTATTGTAACTATTCGTACACTTTATATGTATAAAAAAGAACAACTCTTACGTACATGCATGACGATTTATTTTTATACATACCATAATAAACTAAAAACAGCGTGTGCATGAATAATCTTCCATGCACGCGCTGTTTTTTACTGACTAAAGTTTGGATGCTATTATATTAAAGCTATATTAAAACCCACCATTCTGATATGCTCTGGCAATTACATACGATGGCTCATAAAATGCACTACAATTATAATTATCTATCGTATAGCAGATATCGTTGTTATAAACCCGAATAATTCCGTCTACAAAATCCTCATCCGCACCCAGGGTATTTAAAATGAGCCTTGAATACACCTTTCCCATTTGTGTTGATGTCGGAATGACATTTACAAGCTCTTTATCAACGTTTTCAATATCGAAATCACCTTCTTCAAGATTATACTCACTAATCCAATCATTTTCTGTTTTTACAGGGTTCTCGGAATGTAATACATTAGCACAGCTAATCAAATGATAAAGTTCATCCTTTCCTATTTTATTTACTACATATTTGTTACGCTGATGCACATGTCTTGCCACACGCTCAATCATATAACAAATAAAATATAAATCATTTTGTTCTATCTCTTCTTCCGGGAAATATTTATTTGTCAAGCTTTTCACTCCCTTCAAATCTGATACATTTCAGTGCTTCCTCTGTGCAAAAAACAATCTGATGAGTTGGATATTTAAACTTAGCATATGCCCAAAACACTTCCCGTTCAATTCTTCCATCTGCAAAGTCCTCAACAAAATCCCAAATCGTATCATCTGCCATAGGTCCTTCAACAATGTCATATCCATGTTCAATCCCACGCCTGCAATCTACCACAAAATCAAGCCACTCCTCTGTCATCTTTTCAAAGCTCAACACTTTAAGTTTAGCGTTTGGCTTATACGAATAGCGATTTACAATAGAATCTCCTTTTTTAGTAAATGCCCAACGTTTTGCCTGCTTTTCAATATTTGTACAATAAAATCCATATCCAAAATCTTTATAATAACCATTAATTAAACTCTTAGGATTTGCAACTTCTACATTACTGCCATGATATATTATACTATTCTCCATTATAACCTCTTTTTAATTTCCTTATTTATCATCACAAACTTGGAAAATATAAAACTTCAAATAATAAGATTCATTAGCCGCCCACAATATAGGATGGTCTGGTGCCTGTGTACGAAATTCTACCTGACGAAGTCTTTTATGAACGTTTGACGCCGCCTGTGCAATTGTCTTTGTAAAGAGGTCATAGTCCATAAAGTGAGAGCATGAGCATGTTGCAAGGAAGCCTCCGTCTTTTACAAGCTTCATGGCTCTTAAGTTAATCTCCCTATATCCTTTTACGGCATTTTTGATAGAATTTCTTGATTTGGTGAAAGCCGGAGGATCAAGTATAACTACATCGAACTTCTCTCCTGCTTCTTCAAACTCAGGAAGCTTGTCGAATACATCTGCACATTCAAAATGAACTATGTCTGACAGACCGTTAAGTTCTGCATTTTTTCTTGCCTGCTCGACAGCAAGTTCTGACGCATCAAGACCGAGAACGCTTTTTGCACCTGCCTGACCTGCATTAAGTGCAAATGAACCTGTATGAGTGAAGCAGTCTAGTACCTTTGCATCTTTACAGAGTTTTCTTATGGCTTCTCTATTGTACTTCTGATCAAGAAAGAATCCTGTCTTCTGACCTTCCTTTACATCGACATAATATTTAACACCATTTTCTACTATCTCAACATTGGTGTCGAATTCTTCACCGATAAAGCTTTTAATTCTTTCCATACCTTCCTGCTTACGGACTTTTGCATCGCTTCTTTCATATACACCACGTATATTTATTCCGTCTTCTGCAAGAATCTCTTTCAAAATCTCTACTATTCTGATTTTATATCTATCTATGCCAAGTGCAAGTGACTGCACTACAAGCACATCGGAGAATTTATCTACTACAAGTCCCGGCATAAAGTCAGCCTCACCGAATATTATACGGCAGCTACTTGTATCCACGGTCTTTTTTCTGTATTCCCACGCATCTTTTATACGCATTCTTAAAAATTCATCGTCTATCTCCTGATCTGTGTGGCGTGTCATAAGACGTATTCTTATCTTTGAATTTCTATTAATAAAGCCCTTACCCATAGGATAACCGTCAAAATCATGTACAATGACTATATCTCCATCTTCAAATTCACCCATTACAGATGCGATTTCATTGTCGTATATCCACATTCCTCCACTCTTGATTGTACGC
The DNA here is from genome assembly GCA_022764445.1 of Lachnospiraceae bacterium. Lineage (GTDB taxonomy): Bacteria > Bacillota > Clostridia > Lachnospirales > Lachnospiraceae > Butyribacter. The sequence goes on from JALERT010000038.1 coordinate 5,180, forward strand.
CCCTCTCCTTTTTTAAGGGTAACTATAGCATAACTCATATTGTCCTCCATTCATACTAGTACAACTGTTTCTTTTTACACATATAGTGCTCGCAGTAACCTGTATCTAATTATTAAATATTACTCTTATAGTTGTTCCTTTACCAAGTTCACTGTCTAATTGTAACACAGCATGGCTCTGGGAGACAATATGTTTTACTATGGCAAGACCAAGACCTGTACCGCCTGTGGACTTTGAACGGCTTTTATCAACACGGTAGAACCTCTCGAATATCCTTTTCTGATTGCTTTCTGATATACCGATACCTGTATCTTTTACTTCAAGGAATACTTTTCCATCATCTTCCTTTCCTACAGTGACAAAGACACTTCCCCCTTTATTATTATATCTGATGGCATTATCGCAAAGGTTATATATAAGCTCATTTATCATTTCCTTATTGGCATTTATATGATTATGCTCACCTGATAAATCTATGCTTACATCATGCTTTTCTGCATTGACAGTAAGCATACTTACACAGTTATCTGCAAGTACATAAAGATCAATATCTTCACATGTATCTTCAATAGCTGAGCTGTCAAGTTCTGACAGTCTTATTATATCGTTTATGAGAGTAAGAAGTCTTTTGGCATTCCTGTGAATCTCACCGGAAAATCTGACCATATCCTCATCTGTAGCCATGCCATTTTCCATAAGCTCCGCATATCCCGATATAGCCGTAAGCGGTGTCTTTAATTCATGCGAAACATTGGCTGTAAACTCCTGACGAAGCTGGGAAGTTTTTATTATGTCATTATGCTGCTTCTGTATCATTGATACAAATGGTCTTAACTCTTTATATACATTATGAATATCTTTGTTTTCTAAGTCTGTCGCAAGCTCTTCTATAGGTGAAATAATACTCTTAGTCAGTATATGTGAAAAAATTATGCACAAAGCAATAAGACATATTGCAACAACTAATATAACGGGCAGAGAAGACATGAACACACTTGTCATACTGCTTGCTTCTTTTGATACACGAAGTACACCGCCATTATTTAGTTTTATAGCGTAGTAAAATGAATTTTTCCCTATTGTACGTGAATTTCTTATTGATTTTCCTGTACCTGTTTTAAATGCATCCTTTATTTCTTCTCTCTTTAGGTGATTCTCCATATGTTCTGCATCAGCAATTGTATCAAACGCAACTGATCCATCTTCTCTGACAACAGTAATCCTAAGATTGTCAACATTAGGATTATAATTTATATTTTCAGTGTCATTAAATGTACTTGTTTCTTTTAATGCATGGGCATATGATTCAAGATCCTCCATAACCTCGCTTTTTAGTACTGTATAACTGATAAATGTAGATAAAAGTATAGTGACCAGAATAGCAACCATAGTTAGCATAATAAAATGACTGTTGATTTTCTTCTTCATAAACTTAATCCGCCTTTCTTCTTAAATTCCTATTGTAATGTACTCTCGGAATCTCTCTTGCACCTGACAAAAAATCATTTCATAAAATCAAGCACAAAGAGACTCCGAGAGTACATTGTACATTAAAGAGTTTCGATAGCAAAGTTGTAGGAATCACCCCAAATATCACTATGTGACGTCGCATCAAATTACATAATATAGTAAAAATGCCACCTGTACACAGGCGGCATCTTTATTTTACATTCTTGCGCAATATTTTTTCTTTATAGAACAATCTTTCCTAAAAGAAAAAATAACTCTATTCCAGACGATAACCGACATTTCTTACAGTCTTAATCCTGTTACCGGCGTCACCAAGCTTCTTTCTAAGTGTTTTAATATGCATATCGAGAGTACGTGATTCCCCTTCATAATCCATACCCCATATGCGTACCATGATGTCCTCTCGCTGCATTACGATACCAGCATTGTGCATAAGAAGCTTTAATAATTCAAATTCCTTATATGTCAATTCCACCTTAGTATCGCCTACATATACACTTCTTTTATCGTTATCAAGTCTTATCTCACCTATCGTAAGAACTTTTTCCTCTGCAAGATCCATACTCCTTCGAAGCAGTGCCCTTACCCTTGATATAAGTTCCATAACGCCAAAAGGTTTTATGAGGTAATCATCTGCACCGATATCAAGACCTTTTACCCTGTCCATCTCTGTAGTTTTGGCTGTAACCATCATTATCGGTACATTCCTTGTCTCAGCTCTTTTTCTTAGCTTCTCCACTATAGATAAACCATCTTCATCGGGTAACATGATATCAAGTATTATAAGATTTGGTACTTTATCATATATTCGGTTCCAAAAGTCTTTAGCGCACTCAAAATCTTCAATAGTATAGCCGGAATTTTTTAATGAGAATGTCTCTATCTCTCTTATATTCATATCATCCTCAACTACATAAATGAGTGCCATACTTTATCTCCCTCCTTCTGACAATTACTGTGGCAGACGCATTTTATGCAAACTTCGTTTGCGATTTTTTAATGTATAGGTCGCAAGGACTCTTCCCGCTTTCAGCGGGTCCCTCCTCGCGACATTGTCTGCGTAGGTCACAAGGTATCCTCCCATCTTCGATGGGTCCCTCCTTCTGACAATTACTATGGTAATTTGTACTTTTTGCGATATTCTTTATACATATTGATAAATTCCGGATCATCATTTTCTTTAAGATTATCGAGATACTCATGTGTGTCAAATCCATCCTCTTTTGTCTGGATAAGACATACTGCAATATTTGAACAATGATCTGCAATTCTTTCATAATTTGTTGTTATGTCCGAAAGCACAAATCCAAGCTCAATAGTGCATTTGCCCTTACGGAGTCTTTTTACATGTCTCTTCTTAACTTCATCGTTAAGTGTATCTATGACTTCTTCAAGAGGTTCAACCATTGTAGCTAACTTAACGTCTTCTTCGATGAATACTTTAAAAGTCATACTTATTATCTCACGTATTGCCTTTTCATAAATGCCAAGCTCGACTCTCGCTTTTTCAGAAAAGGTTTCATCTTTACTATGAACCTCTTTGGCAGTTTCCATAATATTTACGGCATGGTCTGATATACGCTCAAAATCTCCTATACAATGAAGTATCATTGAAATAGTCTGTGAATCACTATGCGAAAGATCTGCATTATTAATCTTCATAAGATATGTTCCAAGCTCATCCTCATAATGATCTACTATCTCCTCGAGTTCTGAAACTTCCGCTGCCGCTTTTTTATCATAGTGTTTGAATAAATCAATAGCTTTAAATAATGCTTCCTGAGATTTTTCTGCCATCTGTATTGCAGTTTTTTTAGCCTGGGCTACTGCAAATGAAGGTTTTTCAAGGAAACGCTCATCAAGTAATGTTGCCGTAACACTACTTTTTTCTTCAGCCTCATCATCATCCCTGATTGTAACCGTTGCAAGTTTAACAAGTAAATTCCTAAATGGAAGAAGACAAAGTGTTGCAACTATATTAAATGTACTGTGAACAACTGCTATTCCTGTAACACCTGCCGTGTCCTCAAGAAATCCAAATGGCATTACTGCATTAATAGTATAAAAAACTGCCATAAATACAATCGTACCAATGATATTAAAGTAAAAATGAACTAAAGCTGCTCTTCGTGCATTTTTATTGGCTCCTATTGATGATAAAAGAGCTGTCACACAAGTACCTATATTCTGTCCCATAATAATAGGAATTGATGCAGCATAAGTAACAGAACCTGTCCTGCAAAGTGCCTGCAGTATACCGACTGAAGCCGATGAACTCTGGATAACAGCCGTAAGAAGAGCACCAGCTATAACACCGAGTACAGGATTCTTAAACATCGTAAATAAACTTGTAAAAGCAGGAACATCTGCAAGTGGTTCAACAGCACCACTCATTGTCTCCATACCAAACATAAGTATGGCAAATCCTGCCATAATCGTTCCAACGTCTTTTTTCTTTGTACTCTTTGAAAAAAGGATAAGAAATACACCTATTATTGCAAGAATAGGAGAAAATGATGATGGTTTCAACATCCTTATCCAGAAATTGCCACTTTGAATTCCCGTAAGACTTAAAATCCATGAAGTAATGGTTGTTCCTATATTGGCACCCATTATGATGCCTACTGCCTGATTCAGCTTCATAATGCCTGAATTTACGAAGCCGACAACCATAACAGTTGTTGCAGATGATGACTGAATTACCGCCGTAACTCCTGCACCAAGTAAAACAGCAAATAAAGGTCTTGAGGTAAATTTTTCTAATATTGATTCTAATTTACCGCCGGATACTTTTGCCAGGCCATCTCCCATGACATTCATTCCGTAAAGGAATAATGCCAGTCCGCCTACCATAGTAAATACACTAAAGATATCCATTATATTCTCCTTTTCATCTGCGCATATGAAATCAATGATTGCAAAATCATACTGCCAAAATAATACATTTGACATGTCAATCTTATCGCACCTCAATTTCACATACGCATTAGTATATATCTAGTATGTAAATATAAATAATAATCTATGTAAATTTCTTGTAATTTTTACTTTAAGACTGAAACATAAACCGTAATACAAAGACTATTAATTCATTACATAATACCATCTTTTAAATATGATACAATGCATCTGACCATAAAGTCAAACACAAAATTATTATAGTGTAAACTGTAACAATTATATAATTTTTATATAAGCTTAAATGCCTGTTCAAGATCTGCAATTATATCGTCTGCATTCTCAAGACCTACAGAAAAACGAATAAGGTCAGGAGATACTCCTGCTTCTTTAAGCTGCTCATCCGTCATCTGTCTGTGTGTATGGCTTGCAGGATGAAGAAGGCACGTCTTACTATCTGCAACATGAGTCTCTATATCTGCAAGTTTTAAACTATCCATAAATATCTCAGCCTGTTTACGTGTTCCCTTAAGACCAAAACAAAGTACTCCGCATGAGGCTCCGTTAAGATATTTCTTAAACAGTTCATGAGATTCACTTGATTCAAGATCAGGATAATTAACCCATGCTACCTTATCATTTGCCTCAAGATACTTTGCAACTTTAAGTGCATTATTACAATGCTGTCTCATTCTTACAGGAAGTGATTCAAGACCAAGATTCAGATAAAAAGCGTTCTGTGGCGACTGAATACTTCCAAGATCCCTCATAAGCTGCACAGTAGCTTTTGTGATATATGCTGCTTTTCCAAATCTTTCAGCATAAACAACCCCATGATAAGAATCGTCAGGTGTAGTAAGTCCCGGGAATTTTTCTGCATGGGCAAGCCAGTCAAAATTACCACTGTCGACTATGCATCCACCTACAGTAGCAGCATGACCATCCATGTACTTTGTTGTTGAGTGTGTTACTATATCTGCCCCCCATTTGATTGGCTGACAATTAACAGGTGTTGCAAATGTATTATCAACGATAAGCGGTACACCGTGCTTGTGGGCAAGATGTGCAAATTTTTCTATATCGAGTACATTTACAGTAGGATTAGTTATAGTTTCACCAAATAAAGCCTTTGTATTCTGTTTAAAGTATTTATCAAGCTCTTCCTCCGGTAAGTTCTGATCTACAATCGTACACTCAATTCCCATCTTCTTCATAGTAACAGTGAACAGATTGTATGTTCCTCCATATATTGAAGATGATGCAATGATATGATCTCCCGCTTCACATATATTAAATACTGCAAAGAAGTTAGCTGCCTGTCCTGAAGAGGTAAGCATACCTGCCACGCCTCCTTCAAGAGATGCTATCTTAGCTGCAACAGCATCATTTGTCGGATTCTGAAGTCTTGTATAAAAATATCCTTCTTTTTCCAGATCAAACAACATTCCCATTTCATCACTTGTATCATATTTAAATGTTGTGCTCTGACATATAGGAATCTGTCTTGGCTCTCCATTTCCTGGTTCATATCCTTCATGAATACACTTTGTCTCAATATAGCTTTCGCTCATTTTATTTTCCTCCATATTTTATGCAGACGTTTTCATATCTGTCCGCTTATTAACATTTTTCAAAATATTTTATTCTATATAAACAATTCATCTTATATATCCACATTATTTACCAATGATTGCTGAGAGATTATTAATAATGCCTGCTGCAACCTCCGGATTATTCATTGTGTATATATGAATATGATTGATACCATTTGCAATAAGATCTATTATCTGATCTGTGGCATATGCAATTCCTGCCTGCTGCATCTTTGCGGGGTCATCACCAAACCAGTCAACTATCGATTTAAATCTTGCCGGTACACAGCAGCCCGAAAGCTGTATACTTCGGTCCACCTGATTTTTCTTTGTTATAGGCATTATACCTGCAATTACAGGAACCATTATACCTGCTTCTCTAAGACGATAAATATAATTATAGAAAATCGAATTATCAAAAAACATCTGTGTAGTAAGAAATTCGCATCCGGCATCAACCTTTTCCTTAATATGCCTGATGTCATCTGCCTTATTGGCAGCTTCAGGATGCCCCTCCGGATAACATGCACCTCCAATACACATGTCAGGTGCTATTTCTTTTACTTTCCTTACAAGGTCAACAGCATATCTGAAATCATTTGATAAAGGAAACTCTGCATCCTTTGGAATATCGCCCCTAAGTGCAAGAACATTTTCAATTCCTGCATCCTTCATCAACTTTATCTGATGTTCAATAGTCTCACTTGTTGATGATACACAGGTAAGATGAGCCATTGAACTCACACCATATGCATCCTTTATATCAGATGCTATCTTGACAGTATGCTCGCTTGTGCCACCGCCTGCTCCATATGTAACACTCATAAAATCAGGCTTAAGCTCTGCTATCTTCATTACAGCTTTACTTACCGATTCAAATGCAGTTGTTGTCTTAGGCGGAAATACTTCCATAGATAAACTGACCTTTTTATCATTTAACAGCTCTGTGATTTTCATTCAATTTTCCTCCGTAATTACAATTTATTTTATCCAAAATTTATTCTGATTAACAGAGGAATTATATCATACATCTGTTATGAAATACAATTATAATTCAAATTTATTTATATAGCTGAACTATTTACCATGCCTGAAATAGAAAAAAAATGTTTTTAAAGGAAGTAACAGTTAAACTTTTACTCCTTTAAAAACATTCAACGTCTTATTCTTTTATAATGATTTTATTTTGTAAGTAACATCATTATCTCATTACTTCTTGCAACAAACTCTGTCATCGCATCTGCTGAAAGTGGCTTATTTGCTATCATTGCAAGGTCGTAAAGCTGTTTACAGAAGAGGTCTACATGCTCTCCATCTTTATTGTCAAGGATATACTGGACAAGTTTATTGGCTGAGTTAAGTACAAGTGTCTCTGCACCATCAAACATATCCATTCCTGTACCGCCTGCGCTGTACATCTTCATCATATCCTGCATACGACGTGTTTCTTCTGAAAGTGTAACCATTGATGATATATTTTCATTCTTAAGTTTCTCAACTTTTACTTCAAGATTATCTTTCTCAAGAGCCTTTCTAAATACTTCTGTAAGAGTCTCTGTCTGAGCCTTTAATGTTTCTTCGTCGGCATCATCCTTCATAGTTTCGCTAAGATCAGCATCAATACGAACAAACTTAACCTTAAGCTCGCCCTGCTCTAACTGTGAAATGAATGGCTGGTCGATACTATCTTTAAGTATAACTGCATTCATTCCCTGCTCTTTAAACATATTGATATACTGGCTCTGCTGCTGCATATCAGTTACATAATATACTTTTGCAGGTTCTTCCTCTTTCTCTTCACCATCACCATCTTCGGCTTCATTATCTGTATTTTCTACGCTGTCTGTATTTTCCTCAGCTGCATTTTCATTTTCTTTATTGTCAGTATCCTCTGTCTCTTCCTTATCACCTTCAGCTTCACTGATGTACTCAGGAAGTGTGATATACTTATTATCTAAATCCTTGAAGATGATATACTCTGACATCTTCTCTCTGAATTTGTCGTCCTTTAAGCAGCCGAATTTAATGAATGGGCTTATATCATCCCAGTACTTCTCGTAATTTTCTTTATCTACTTTATACATTCCTGAAAGCTTATCAGCAACTTTCTTTGTAATGTAGTCTGATATCTTCTTAACAAATCCATCATTCTGAAGAGCACTTCTTGATACATTAAGAGGAAGGTCAGGACAATCAATAACACCCTTGAGTAACATAAGGAATTCAGGAATTACTTCCTTGATATTATCTGCGATAAATACCTGGTTATTATACAATTTGATTACGCCCTCAAGGTTATCGTATTCAGTATTAACCTTAGGGAAGTATAAAATTCCCTTTAAGTTAAATGGATAATCCATATTTAAATGTATCCAGAAAAGAGGCTCTTTGTAATCATGGAAAACATTTCTGTAGAATTCTTTGTATTCCTCGTCTGTACAATCATTTGGATGCTTCATCCATAAAGGAGTTGTATCGCTAAGCGAGACAGGTCTTTTATTAATCTTAACCTTTTCTTTCCTTGGTGATACTTCTACAACCTCTTTCTCACCATTTTCATTTTCTCTTTCTTCTGTCTTTGCTTCTTCGACGATATTCTCTACTACAACATCATCTTCGCGAAGATCTTCTTTATCTATTGTCTCATACTCCTGCTCTGCACCTTCTTTTGAAAGGAAGATTTCAACAGGCATAAATGAACAGTACTTTGTAATTACTTCTCTTACACGATACTCATTGGCAAATTCGAGACTGTCATCTGAAAGGTAAAGAGTGATTGTTGTACCTACTGTTGATTTGTCACTGTCTGACATCTCATAATCAACACCGCCTTCTGACTCCCAGTGTACTGCATTTGCTCCGTCTTTCCATGAAAGTGTATCTATACTTACTTTATCAGCTACCATAAATGCTGAATAGAATCCGAGACCAAAATGACCAATTATCTGTTCTTCGTTTGTTTTATCTTTATATTTTTCAAGGAAATCTGTTGCACCTGAAAATGCTACCTGATTGATATATTCATCAACTTCTTCTTCTGTCATACCAAGACCTGTATCAGTAAATGAAATAGTCTTTCCTTCTGTGTCAACTTTTACCTGAATTTCTGCTTTGTAATCATCAGGAAGTGTATACTCTCCCATTATATCAAGCTTTTTTAACTTAGTTATCGCATCACAGCCGTTAGATACAAGTTCTCTTATAAATATGTCGTGGTCTGAATATAACCACTTCTTTATAATTGGAAACATATTCTCTGAATCAATTGATAAACTACCTTTTTTGTTCTGCATATTCATCTCTCCTATTCTTTCTTTTTTATATGTAATTATATTAAAGTAAATGACTTAATTCCGCATAAAACGGCGCGTTTCTTTTATTAGCAACCATCACCATCGACTGCTAATAATCGTTACAATGGATATAATAATACGCAAAATAAAAAAAGTCAAGAAAAATTTAGCACTCTTTTTAAAAGAGTGCTAAAAAATCATCTAAGGCATATATAAACCATATATACAGCATACATCACAAGCATCATAATTCCTTCTGGACGGTTGATTTTCTTCTTCGACCATGCAAATATCCATACAATCGCACTCATGACGATAAGAACTACAATATCAATTATATTTTCCATCTTAAAGGTCATTGGGCTGATTGCCGCTGCAACACCAAGTACAAGAAGTATATTGAAGATATTAGATCCTATTACATTGCCAAGTGCCATATCGACTTCATTCTTTTTTGCTGCTACTACAGAAGTAACAAGCTCCGGCAGACTTGTACCGAATGCAACTACTGTAAGTCCTATAAGTGTATCTGTCATTCCAAACTGTG
>JALERT010000066.1 GCA_022764445.1 Lachnospiraceae bacterium
AGTACAGGAAAAGTCATCACAAGAAAATAATTCGTCACAGACTGATAATTCATCGGATAAAGAGCAGATGACGGAGGATGAGTTTAATGTTAAGGGAATAGATTACAGTCTTGGTCTTCATTACTTTGATAACGATAAAGAAAGCTATATGGATATAGTTAAATGTTTCTATGAACAGAGTAAGGAGCATATCGCCAACCTGGAAAAATTTTATGAAAGTAAAGACTGGAAGAATTATAAAATTCTTATTCACTCTGTAAAGGGTATGAGTCTTACGATAGGTGCGGCAGATTTATCAGAAGATGCAAAGAAACTCCAGTTTGCTGCTGAGAAGGAAGAGGTAGAATATATAACGGCTAATCATAACATTATGATTAAGAAATATAAAGGAATAATGAACGGTTTGTCGGAATATATGGAAGCAGGCGATGAGTCCGAGAGTCTTCGCCAAATGCTTATGACCTCTTTTGATGAATTTGACCAGTCGTCTTCCCTTGAAATTATCGAAAAGATAAAGAATGGAGAAGACGGTGATATATCAGATGATGATATAAACATTCTTGACAAAATGAAAGAATACATAGATTTATTTGATTTTAACAGCGCAGCAGAGTTACTTAAGACATGGGGAGGTGGGCATGATGAATAAATTAAAAGACAGAATTATTAAAATGTTTTTACGTAAAGACAATTCAATGCAGGCACAGCTTTTTCTCTTCGTGTCATTACTTGGTGCGGTATCGATGTTTTTAGGCTCGATTTATACATTCTTTATGGATAAAGGACTTAATAATGTTGTACTGCTTTTACTTGGGGCATTTTTCATGACCGGACTTTTATGGACATGCAGAAAGTTTAAAAACTATGAAATGTGTGCATTAATCCTTGTATTGGGAATTAACTGCATAGTCCTGCCGGTAACATTTGTGCGGGCAGGTGGACTGGAAAGTGGTATACCATCGTGGATGATACTTGGTTTTATTGCAGTGTTTTTCCTTCTGAGAGGTAAGTTTTTTTTTATAGGAAGTATATGTACTGTAATAGCCTATGGGGTATGTATATGTCTGGCATTTTTTTATCCGGAATGTATAAAACATATTCATAGCAAAGAAACTGTTTATATAAATATAGTTGTAAGTTTGGTGATTACGATACTGCTTACATGTGTATTTATGTATATTCAGATAAGCCTCTATGAGTATCAGCGTAAGGAAAATGAGGAGCAGCAGGCAAAAATTGTCGTAGCCATGAATACACAGAGTCGTTTCCTTGCCAATATGAGCCATGAGATTCGTACTCCGATTAATACGATAATCGGATTAAATGAGATGACACTTCGTGAAGAAAATATTTCAGACGAGGTGGCAGAAAATGCCAATAACATACAGAGTGCAAGTAAGATGTTACTTGGAATTATAAATGACATACTTGATTATTCAAAGATTGAAGCAGGTAAGATGGAGGTCGTACCTGCGAGATACGAAACAAGTGCGATATTTAGCGATATAGTTAATACTACATGGGTAAGGGCTCATGAGAAAAAGCTGGAATTCAGAGTCAATGTATCTCCAAAGCTTCCTTCAATGCTGTTCGGAGATGAGATTAGGATTAAGCAGATACTCAATAATCTCCTTAGTAATGCTATTAAGTATACAAAGGAAGGTTCCGTTACCCTTTTTGTAGAAGGAGAGCAGACAGGACCTGATGAAATTCTTCTTAAGATGTCTGTTAATGATACCGGAATGGGTATACGAAAAGATGATATGAAGCACCTTTTCAACAGTTTCGAGCGTGTAAACGAACAAAATACAAAAGGTATAGAAGGTACAGGTCTTGGCTTATCCATTGTCAATCAGCTTGTAAATCTTATGGGTGGCAAGGTTACTGTTGACAGTATATACCAGAAAGGTTCTACATTCACTGTAACAATTCCACAAAAAATAGTCAGTGTAGTGCCTATAGGTAAGATAAACTACAACAGAACGGCAAAGCGTACACGTTCTACATATAAGAAAAGTTTTGAGGCATCAGAGGCAAAGGTTCTTGTTGTTGATGATAACGATATGAACCTGCTTGTTGCAAAGAAGCTTCTTCGTGATACAAAGGTTCAGCTTTCACTTGCACACAGCGGGGAAGAATGTCTTAAGCTTACTGCCAAAAACGGTTATGATGTCATATTTATGGATCATGTAATGCCAGAAATGGATGGTGAGAAAACACTTGAGATGGTGCGCAACCAGGAAGGAGGATTTTGCAGAAATGTACCTGTAATAGCGCTTACTGCCAATGCAATGTCAGGTGCGGAAGAGAAATACCGTAATATGGGATTTACGGATTACCTTGCCAAACCTATAAACGGGATGCTTTTAGAAGCAATGCTTCTTAGATATCTTCCTAAAGAACGCATTGATTATATT
>JALERT010000075.1 GCA_022764445.1 Lachnospiraceae bacterium
TTATATACATATTTACCTGTGAAACAGAATTAATCTCTTCCATCAGCCGCTACTTTTCCTCCGGAAGCTCGCGCACAACTGAAGCCAGTATTCCATTGACAAAGCCTGATGCTTTATCCCCTCCGTATGATTTTGCAAGCTCAACTGCTTCATTAATTGCTACCTTATTGGGAACATCTTCAACATAAAGGATTTCAAATACACCAAGTCTTAGTACAGTAAGCTCGGCTTTTGCTATACGGTCTACTGTCCATCCTTTGGCCTTTTCTTCTATCTTTGAATCTATCTCATCAAGATTCTCTATAACCTTATCAAACTTTTCCCTAAGCTCTTTTTTATTCTTTTCCGGAGCATCCAGATCCTCAAGATATAATTCTGCCTGCTCTTTAAGGTCTTCACCCTCATGAAAATCAAGGCGAAACAGCATGATATATAAGTTCTCTCTTATCTCTCTTCTCGTCATTATATAAGTACCTAACTTTCTCTATTGATAATTAAGGTTCACACCTGCTATTCGTACATTGACACCTGACACACTAAGTCCTGTCATAGTCTCTATCTGCTGTACAACTTTTGCCTGTACCTGCTCAGCCATCTTTGGAATGCTGTATCCATACTTGACCTTTATCATCATATCAACATGAACAACTCCATCCTCCATAGTAACCTTAACGCCCTTTGATGTGTTCTTCATTCCGAATCTGCTGATAAGTTCGTTTGTAATATTGCCTGCCATAGAGCTTACGCCTTCAACTTCTGTTGCTGCAAGTGCTGCGATGACTGCAACTACATCTGCTGCAATCTTTACTTCGCCATTTCCCTGCTTCTCCATAACATAATCTGATGATTCAAGTTCTTTAACCACGCCGCTTTCCTCCTTATATTTTGATGTACTCACAAAATCAAGCACAAAGAGACTCCGAGAGTACATTATGTTTTCTTAAAAATCATTCGTATTATTTATATTAACATAATCACGTTAAAAATACTAGTATGAATCACCCTAAATGCCGTACTGTTTCGCTGAGGATGCTTTTTTGAATATCATTCACCATCTTTTACCTCAACCGGGGTTATTACTATCTTTTCAGGAGATATACCTGTTTTTCTCTTAACTATATCTTCTATCTGTGCTATCTGCTGGTTCGTAAGTCCGTTTGCATTAACTACGACATCTGCATTTCCACCGCTTATACTTACTATGGCATCTGTAAAACCTTTTGCCTGAAGCATAATCTCTGCAGCACTTTCTTTTTCAGATATCTTTGTAAGTTGTGCGACCTCTTTGATGGCAGCCTGCTTATCAGCGGATGATATTTCTTTGTTGTTGACAATATCCATGAGTGTCTCTTTATTCTTTGCCCTTGTCTGTTCTCTTGAAAGTTTAGATGAGGCAAAATAGTCTGCACCTATGGTATTAGATACCATTACTGCCTCTCCCGGACTATCTTTTGATGCTACTGCTTCTCCACTGTCTGCAACTTCATACGTGTCCTCACCAACTTCCTCTGCTGATATATCTGTAATGGTTTTATCATCTGCCTTTTCATCTTTAGCTGACTTTTTATCCTTAGACTGACTTCCCTTATCAGAAGATATGTCCTTTGATGCAACCGGTGTCTCTGACTTACTCTTTGTAGACATAAGTCCACTTGTGCTTATCTCCTGTCCGGTAAAGTTAAGATACCCGGCAACAACTATCATTACAGCAAGTGCAGTTATTATAACCTGGTTTTTATGAGACGCTTTTTTCATGTTATTTTTCCTCCATAACTTCCTGATGTTCTCCCGGCGTTTCCTGATGACTGATTTTATAATATTCCGAGAGACATCTCTTATTCCATCTTCATTACTTTGATTTTATGTGACTCAACTTCAAATAATGCCTGAACAGCCTCAATTATTTCAGTATCTTTTTTACCATCTCCTGCTCCCTGTGCAACTACTACAACGCCTTCTATGTCCGGAGAGTTTATTCTTACTACATAGGGTGATTCATTACCATTATTGCCTGTCAGAATATTTTCACTCTTTGATGTGTAATTATCTTTTTTCCGACTGCCTCCACCACTGTCAGTTTCTTCAGTTCTTTCCTCACTTACATCACTATCCTTAAGTGTCATCTTCTCCTCTGATGATGAAAGTGTTATCATTACGTCTACTTTTCCTATACCTTCAACCTTTTGAAGAACATCCTCAAGCTTCTTTTCTTCACTGCATACATAATTATTCATCGCCTTTAATGCAGCATCAGCACTGCTGTCATCATATTCATCATCTGATACTTCACCTGTGCTGTTCTTTTTTGATAATCCCATCCCTCCTTTTTCTGATGACGGAATAGATGTCATAAGAAGGACCACACCGGCAAGTATAATTATGATCATTTTGGGCAGTCCGATATTTTGTACAATACTCTTTTTATCCCCATCGCTCTGCTTTTTATACTTTTCTATTATTTTATTAACATCAAACCCTTTTAATGCCATAATGTCACCCTGTCTTTCCCCAAAACAAAATAGTCACATATATCTGACTTTAACTTCTTCTCACTGTCAGATAACTTCTGCTTATTATCACTAGTTTTCTCACTTTTGCCAACTTCTCCTATCTTTATAGCATCAACCTGTATGGCGTCTGATTTATTTTCTTCACTATCCCCTTTTTGGTACACATCTTTATTATTTTTTATTACTTCAACATCTATGCTGCACAGACTTATCTCATCATCTTCTTTCTTAATATCTACGTCTATGTCCCCTGTTCTGACACCCTCTTTTTCTGCCATTTTCTCTACCTTATCCTCTATCTCAGATTTACAGTTCTTTATAATCATGTCTTCAAAACCGCCGTCAGCTGCCTTAAGTTCATCATTCACATCTTCAATATCTGACTGCATTATAGTCTCCTCTATCTTTTTATACCATTCCCCATCATCATATATAAAGTTTAGTATCGGAGATATCATAAGAAGTATCATTACAAGACCACTTACAAACTTAAAGTACTGCTTGTATATATCATTGGTGATAATGCCCCGAAGGACTGTGATTATAACAACATATATCAATATATTCTGTATAAATTGATGCATGGGTCCCTCCTTCTGGCAAATGGTAGCAGGATAAGCCACAAGGTATCCTCCCATCTGCGATGGGTCCCTCCTTCTGACAAATTATGACATTGCACTGATTATTGCGATGGATATGACGAACATCATACAGCCAACTCCAACGGCGTACACCTGCAGCCTGATTGTTTCTGCAACGGCTCCGAGACATTTTATTATCCTTTTATCTGAGATGGGCTGTATGAGTACAGTTACGGTCTGGTACATAAATCTGCTTAGCAGAAGGCGAAGCAAAGGTATTGCACATATTATCAGTAGTGCAATGATTCCGGTTACGCCGACTGCATTCTTCACAAGCTTACCTGCACAAAGGACTGTGCCCGCGACGCTGCTTATGGTACTTCCTATCCCCGGTATGGCACTTCCCGCCTTAACTATGAAAGACTGCTTTGCCTGTGCCGTAATGGGAACCACAAGCCCCTGTACGACGTTGATTCCCATTACCACGCCAAACATTGTCTTCATAAGTGTACTTACGATATCATGAATAAGCTCCGAAAGCTTAGAAAACATATCATCTTCTGAAAGCTGATTGGCAAGCTGGAGCAGAAAATACACCTGTATAGACGGAAGAGCAATCTTTAAAAGTATGCAATTTACCACAGTAATTATAACCAACGTTGTCTGATAGTACACACTTCCTGCAACGCTCCCTGTGGAAAATGACATACACATAAAGTATGCCGGCGACAATACTTTCATAAAATCAAAAAGATTACTAAGCGTGTCCTGTGCAATGGCTGTGAAGCTGTTAAATGACGTAATAAGAACAGAAAAGAACAATATGTATACGGAATAAAATGCCATCTCTGATACTTTCTTTCCCTGAAGCAGTTTAGAAAAATTGGCGATAACAGCACCCATTACAGCTATGATTATTATGTACACATATATTTTTCTGTCATGGATAAAGTTATCCCTTATCCCATTAAAAATAGTATTCGCCATATCCTGTACCGAAAATGGGACTTCTCCATTGACAATCTTTCCCACATACTCAGAAAAATCAAATACACCATTCCCCATAATGTCATTCATAACACTTTGCATATCACTGTCAGATATCTCATCAAGTATCTCAGATGTGCAGTCGTCCATATCCTTCCCCCTGTAACAATCTGTCGTTATTAGTTCTCACCTATGGTTCTCCTAACAATCTCCATTATTAACTTATACTCTCGATTCTCCCAACAATCTGTTCTATGGGATTTTACCTATTATTCTCACATTATTTCCTATAAACTAGTAATTGTTTCTATAAGTGTCATAAGGATAGGCATACTTACTGCAAGAATCATAAGCCTTCCAAAAAACTCTATCTGGTTTCCCGCAGCACCATACCCCGCATCACGACATATATTGGAACTGAACTCTGCCACGTAAGTTATCCCGATAATCTTTAAAAGAACGTCTATATAAAGTGAACTGTCACCAAGATAACCCGAAACTTTTCTTATAAATGATATGATTTCACCAAGACGTGACAGGGCAAGTCCAAGTATTATAAGACAGGAGCAAAGAATTATAAGCATGCTGAATTCCGGCTTTTCTTTCTTTAGCGGCAGAGCGAGAAATACAGCCATGACACCAATTATTGCAACTTTAAACATACATGCCTCCTAATTACTGTATCGTTGATAATCAAGCCAACACATCTGCCTGTCTACTTTTAGCCTATGGTAAAAAGACGCTGAATTGTTTCAAATAAATCTTCTATGTAGGGAACTACCCATAAAAGTACAAGTATCAGACCGGCAAGACTTACAAGAAAAGCCTGTTCATCCCTTCCAGAGTGCTTCAGAACCTGTCCAAGAACCGACACAAGTATTCCTACGGCAGCAATTTTAAAAATCATATTTATCGTCATATTCCGTCTCCTTTTTATTTCGTTTGCTGTACTTTTATTATTTTTGCTTATTTTATTAGAAGTTTTATATTTACTGCGATTAACATAATTGCACACAGTAATGTTTTCTATAAAGCAAAATAATCATATAAGTAAGACACTTATGAAAATTCCTACCGTTATACATATAACGTGACTAAGCCTTGCCTGAACCGCGTACTCCTCTTTCGCCTTTGACAGATTAAAAGAGAGTCTGTTCTGAAATATCTTAAGTGTATGAAGCTGTGTTTCCCTGTCGAGACTGCCTATATTGTCACCGAGACTTTCAATAATTTCACGTTCGTCATCCTTTAAAAAATTCCATAATTCTATCTCGGAGATATGACTTTTCCAAATCTCAGAGAATGTCAGACCGTTGTGTTTTTCTATGTCCTTTGCTGTGGAAAGCCAGAAGTTTCTGCTATATCTGCATCTTTCCGAAAGCTTACAGAGTATCTCATATATATCACACTCTGAATACTCTATTTCCCCATAAAGGTACTGTATCAGCTGCTGCCACTCTTCGAGCAAATGTACCCTTCCAAGAAATCTGTCTGAAAAGTACCAGCCGCACATACCGCACCCAACAGTTACAAAAAGTACCCCCAAAAGTTTTATCATAAATACCTCTCTTATTAAGAATATGCCTTATTTTCGACTACATGGCATAACATGCCGTATGCTGTCCCTGATAATTAAGAGTTACACTGTATGTATAAAGTACAGATCCTCTTTCATCAAATATAGACTGTATAACACCTGTAGAGCCTGCCTGTAGAAGAATATACCTTTGAAACATTCTTTCCCTTACCATCTGTCCAAGTATCGGTTTATTTCTTATCTCATCCATATCTTTTCCGTGGACTGTAGCTATTAACTTTATTCCACAGTTCATAACGTATTCCATAGCCTCTATATCTTCCTTTGAGCCAATCTCATCTACAGCTATGACATCTGGAGACATTGAACGCACAAGCATCATCATTCCGTCTGCTTTAGGACAGCCATCAAGAACATCTGCTCTGCACCCGAGATCATTTTGAGGACGCCCCATATAACATGCCCCAATCTCCGATCTTTCATCAACGACACCTACTGTCATACCGGCATGCTTATCATCACCATCAGCAGCCATTCTGATAATATCCCGAAGAAGTGTTGTCTTTCCACATCGTGGCGGTGATATTATAAGGGTGTGTTTGAAGCCGGATTTATCTCTTATAAAAGGCATAACTTTATCTGCACAGCCTTTTATCTGATGTGCCAGCCTTATATTAAGAAATGAGATATAATTAATATTTTTTATCTTCTTTCCATCCCACACTATACGTCCGGCAACACCGACTCTGTGACCTCCCTGAACAGTTATAAATCCCTGGCTTATCTCCTTCTCATATGCGTATCTTGAATAATTGCTTACATATTCCATCGTTTCTTTTATCTCAGCAGCCGTCACTATGTATGCATTCTGAATGTTACGTGTAAGCTCACCCTTAAGTGACATAAAGTATTCCTTGCCCTCATATACCATCATAAGCGGCATACCGGCTCTTAACCTTATTTCCTGCAGCTTTTTATAATTAATAGGAATCCCTGCAAGACACTTTCTTATCTTCAATGACAGTATCTGTTGTATCTCTTTTTTTGTCGTTTCACTTTCCTTGTCCACATTGCCACCTCCTATAGTCCATATATATGAACAATTTTATGAATGTATTCATTTATTTTTTAATATAACAACTGCTGACATTTTTTATGAATGTAGTGAATGGAAGGCTGAACTGTTACCTTGTAAAAGGCAAGAAAAAGTTTGCCAGCATAGAGAAAATGCTGTATTATATCATATGTAGAACTTGCCTAGTGCAAGAGAGGTTCCGAGAGAACATTATTCATGTTCTCTCGGTGTATCTTTGTGCTTGATTTTGTGAGATGATTTTTTGTCAGATGTACACAAATTTATGAGGCGTACGTGGAGCGTACGTTGATTAAATTTGTGTGCATATGTCGGAAAATCAGCCGCAAAAGCAGGTGCAAGAGAGACTCCGAGAGAACATTATTCAAAAAAGGGAGGAAATATCATGGATTACGGTTTAATTGGTGAAAAATTAGGACACAGCTACTCAAAAGACATACATGAGATGTTAGCTGATTATACATACGACATTCATCCACTTAGCAAAGAGGAGTTTGCAGGATTTATGGAGAAACATGAGTTCAAGGCAATCAATGTAACAATACCTTACAAGCAGGATGTTATACCTTATCTTGATGAAATGGACGATAACGCTAAAGCAATCGGCGCTGTAAACACTATCGTCAATAAAGAAGGAAAGCTCTGCGGTCACAATACTGACTTTTCAGGCTTCATGTATATGCTTAAGAAGCATAATATCGATGTAAATGGAAAGAAATG
This sequence comes from Lachnospiraceae bacterium, assembly GCA_022764445.1. Lineage (GTDB taxonomy): Bacteria > Bacillota > Clostridia > Lachnospirales > Lachnospiraceae > Butyribacter. Next base: position 7,429 of record JALERT010000075.1, read on the forward strand.
CCTCGTTCTCGGTGACGGCGGTGCTTCTAAAGCTGTCGTAGCTGTTCTGAAGAAAATGGGAGCGAAAGAAGTTATAATAGTCGATATAAGAAAGACTGAAACCGCCATAACTTATGATGAGTGTTTTGCACATCATACTGATGCTGAATTCATAGCAAATGCAAGTCCGGTCGGCATGTATCCAAAATGTGATGCAAGCCCTGTAGACCTTACTAAATTCCCGGACTGCAAAGCTGTGGCAGACGTTATATATAATCCTCTTGAGACAAAGCTTGTTGCACAGGCTAAGGAGCTTGGCATGACAGGTGTTAATGGTCTTGAGATGCTTGTCGCACAGGCACTTTATGCAGTAGAATTTTTCCTTGATACTAAGCTTGATGAAGAAAAGATTGATGAAGTATATAAGAAAATATATGAACAGAAAAAAGCTGAGATAAACTAAAATCAGTAAGAGATTTCACCATCTTTGATAGGTTATCACTTGTGATAATATGTTCTTTCGGAGACTCCAAGAGAACATTAATAAATAGAAAGGGTTATCGCTTTAATATCCTGCGATAGCCCTTTCATAATTTATATTTCTAATTAATTTATATTTCTAATACATTTATTTAGCATATCCGTTTGGATGATTTTTGTGCCACTTCCAGGCAGTCGCAATTATTTCCTCAAGGTCTGCATGCTCCGGCTTCCATCCTAAGATATTCTTTGCTTTCTCACTTGATGCAATAAGCTTGGCAGGATCTCCGCCACGACGTGGTGAGATAACGGCAGGTATAGGATGACCTGTTACTTTTCTCGCTGTCTCGATAACTTCCTTTACTGTAAATCCAACTCCATTACCAAGATTGAAGACATCACTTTTACCTCCATCTGCGAGATACTTAACCGCAAGTATATGAGCCTGTGCAAGATCTGTTACATGAATATAATCTCTTACACATGTTCCGTCCTTTGTATCGTAGTCATCGCCAAAGATACTGATAGCTTCTCTCTGTCCGTTTGGTACCTGAAGTATAAGCGGTATAAGATGTGTCTCAGGACTATGAGCCTCTCCTATCTCCCCACTTACATGAGCACCACAGGCATTAAAATAACGAAGTGCCACATAGCGAAGGCCATGTGCAACGCCTGTCCATTTCATCATCTTTTCCATAGAAAGTTTAGTCTCTCCATATGGATTAGTAGGCTCTGTCTTGTCATTTTCAAGGATAGGAATACTCTCCGGCTCGCCGTATGTCGCTGCTGTTGATGAAAATACGATTTTGTCAACACCATGCTCAACCATGCTTTCAAGAAGCACCTTTGTTCCATAAAGGTTATTGTCATAATATTTAAGAGGGTTCGTCATACTCTCACCTACAAGAGAATTAGCTGCAAAATGAATAACAGCATCTATCTTTTCATTATCGAATATACTGTCTACGAATTTCTTATCGCGTATATCGCCCTGATAAAACTTTGCCTTTGGATTAACAGCCTCGATATGACCTGTCTCAAGATTATCTGCGATTACAACATCTTCCCCTGCATCGACAAGTTCACTTACCGTATGAGAACCAATGTATCCTGCTCCACCCAACACTAAAATCTTCATATAATACTCCTCCATTTTATAATCTATGTTATATTAAAATACTTTTTACTTCATTATAGATTAAAAAATGCTGCCACACAAAATGTATGACAACATCTTCTAAAATTACAAGCTCATGTCCTATCGCAGTCTTAATAATAATTATCAGACCTGCAATTAATCTGGTTACAGTTCACATCTAAAATTTCCTACACTGTAACTTAATCAATCAAAATTAAACTCTCTTAAGGTATTCGCCTGTACGTGTATCAATGCTGATACGATCTCCTGTCTCAACGAAAAGAGGTACTGCAACCTGTGCACCAGTCTCAACGATAGCCGGTTTATTAGCACCCTGTGCTGTATCACCCTTAAATCCAGGTTCTGTCTCTGTTACCTCTAACTCAACGAAAAGAGGTGGCTCGATAGCGAATACTTCACCATTGTGTGAAAGCATCTTAACCATTTCATTCTCTTTAACGAACTTAAGAGAATCACCAACCTGGTCTGCTGTCATATCTATCTGATCATATGTCTCAACATTCATAAAATGGTACATATCATCGCTGTATAAATACTGCATATCAGATCTTTCGATATGAGCCTGTGGGCACTTCTCTGTAGGACGGAAAGTTTTTTCTACAACACCACCGTTCTTAATGTTCTTAAGCTTTGTTCTAACGAAAGCTGCACCCTTACCAGGTTTTACATGCTGGAACTCTATAACCTGATATACGTTTCCCTCAAATTCGATAGTTAAACCATTTCTAAAATCACCTGCTGATACCATTTATTAAATCCTCCTTAATGTAATTGCAGAATAAAAATCTGCAAAATCCTATAAATAGTTTATCTTATTTTTTACTATATTTCAAGCACTTTTAAAATCTTTTCAATTACCTTATCGGCAACCATCTCCGGTGTGCATCCGTCTGTCTCTATAACAATATCCGCTGCCGCCTTATACTTAGGTTCTCTCGCATCCATAAGCTTCTTTATATAAGGGATATTCATATTGCCATTAAGAAGTGGTCTGTTGGTACTGTACCTTACATGCTCAAATATCGTCTCCGGAGTTGCTGTAAGCAAAACTATCTTACCTATCTCTTTCATCTTATTGACATTGACTTCACGCATTGCCATTCCACCGCCGCATGATACTATACATGGATTCATATCTTTAATCTTATCAATAATCCCTGTCTCCACACTTCTAAAGTATTCTTCCCCATCGGTATCAAATATATCACTTATGCTTCGTCCTTCCTGCTCGACTATCATTGCATCAGTGTCAATCTCTTTTACACCGAGCTTCTGACTAAGCTTATGTGATGTACTTGTCTTTCCAACTCCCATAAATCCTATAAGGAAAATGTGTTCATTTAATTTATTCATGATATGTTCCCTTTCATATTTTAAGCATGATTAATCTCAAGTATATGCTTTAGTTCTTTTACATCTATCTGTCCCGGTGCGCTTGCTTTGCCAATACATCCAAATGTAACTGCTGAGCCGAAACTTTCTCCTGCTATACGGCTTATAAGTCCCATTTTACCCATGGACATAGTAATCAAAGGTGTCTCACCTGCTCTTTCCCGCATAAGCTCCGTCGCACCCATAAGTCTTAAGACATCACGCCTTGCCTTTGGCATTACTGCCATCTTTGCTATATCAGCACCACGTCTGATGATCGTACTAAGCCTGTCCATAATCTCATCCGTTGCAGGTGTACCATTAAAATCATGATATGAACCTATTACCTTAACATACTTCTTCAGATCATTTACAAGTGATATGACATCATTTTCTTCAACACCGTCTTTTAAATCTCTGTCACATATAAACATTTCTATGTCAACAAGGTCTACATTACCTGATTTAGAAAGCTCTGTAACAAGCCCTGCATAATCTTTAAAATCGATTGCTCTGCTTCCGCCCTCTTCCACAGTCCTGAATGTGACAAGCAAAGGCTTTTT
>JALERT010000154.1 GCA_022764445.1 Lachnospiraceae bacterium
AAGAACACAAGCATTCGTGAATACTCATCTGACTCAAGCTGATTTCTTGCAAATTTCATCATTCTGTATGCATCATCAAGAGTCTTCTTAAGGTCGTTTTCAAGCGTAACATATCCTTCATCAACTTCATCATGTATAAACATGAGCATATCAATAAGAGGTACCTTGTAGGTTGAAAGTCCGTTAACCACTTTTGCGTAATCCTCATCATTGACAGCATACGCTGTATATACAAGCTCCGCTATTTCATAATCAAGGTTTAACAGCTCTGAAAACTGTCTTGGCGTAAGCTTGTCTGTAACTGTATATCCGTCCATTGCTTCTGAATTAGCAAGACCTGTAACAGATTCTACTTCACCCATGCCTTCAAGTTCACTAATTAACGACGCTTCAGCCTCATAATTTCCAGAAGGAACAACTAGAGCAACCATATTTTTAGAGCCAAAGGTTTCTCTCTGCATTTCTTCAATCTTTTGTACCCGGTTCTGAATAGGCGGAGTAATCTTAGAATATCCGAATACATACGGACACTTATTTGAAATAAAAAAGCCAATAACAATAAGTACAAGAAACAGTGGTGCAACTATAAACCTTGTCTTATATGCAAATTTGCCAACAAACGGAATATCCGGAATAAGGTTTTTGTGCTTTGTCTTTTCCATAAGATTTGAGAAAAGCATAATAACGCCAGGCATCAAAGTAAATACAGCAAGAAGACTTATCACAATTGATTTGATAAGTACAATACCCATATCCGGTCCCATCTTAAACTGCATAAATGTCATTGCGACAAGGCCGCCAACAGTCGTAAGTGAGCTTCCCGTTATCTCAGGAATTGCCTTTGTAAGCGCAATGATTGTTGCCTCTCTTGCTGGAAGCGTCATATGTTCTTCTTTATATCTATTTAGGAAAATAACAGCATAGTCAACAGAAAGTGCAAGCTGGAGTACAATTGTAACAGAGTTTGATACAAATGAGATTGTACCAAAAATAAAATTCGTACCCATCTGCAAAACTGCTGCCGAACAAAATGTAATTAAAAGAACCGGCACTTCAGCATATGTCTGTGATGTAAGCAGAAGAACCGATACAACAATTATTGCAACAAGAACTGAAATAGTATTCATTTCTTCTGCAATAAGTTCTGACTGGATATCTCCAAGATCTGTATCAATATATGAATCATATTCAGATAGCATATCCTTTACTTCATCAAGAACTATAAGACATGTATCATCATTCTGATCGTAATCAAAGGTCACTGAAAACAGGGCGGACCCATTTGCATAATGGTCCGTCGAATCATCATAGTCCACAGAGAAAACTCCATCAATGCCTTCGAGCTTTGATTTGATTTTTTCTCCCTGTTCATAAGATATATTTGCCACCATGCAGGAACAAGTACCATATGTAATGAAATGTTCTTCCATTAGATCAAGTCCCTGTTTTGTTTCTGTCTGCTGCGGCAGATAATAAGACATGGAGTTTTCGACTTTAACCCAGTTTCTTGATACTACTGAGAAAATCAGAAGAATTCCAAATAATAAAAAGAATAAATTACGTTTGTCAACAATAAATCCACAAATCTTAGTCATAAAACCTGAAGATTTTTCTTCGTTCTCCAATTTCATAACCTTCTTTCAAATTACGAATATTTTTTATATTATGAAGTTATACCATATTCTTCATATGCATGCAAAAGACCTGCATGATAAAACTTATCAAGCTCTTCAAGCTGGGATAAGAATTTTTCATCTATTTCAGCTTTTTTTGACATGATTCTGTCAGCCTGATCCATCATGTAAAATACATCTATTTCAAAGCCTAAATCCTTAACGGTCTGAAGATATGCGGCACAGCTCTTAATGTTATCTATCTCTCCAAAATCTTTAATAAGCATAGGTAAGTCGTTTAAGTCCTTAACCTTTGTTATTCCCTCCATAAGGGTGAACGGTACTTCTCCAAAGACAATCGACTTTCTTCCAAGCAACGCTTCTTCGTAGGCAGTTGTACCGACAATTGTTACAACTCCCTTTGCATTCATAATCCATGGCTTTGGATCATCATAATAGTTTATCTGCACAAGGCGCACATTGTGAATTTCTTTTACTTTTTTGTAAAATTCAACGCTTCTTTCTCCAAGCATTGCCTGGTGCTCTTTTACGTATAATTTCCATCCTATCGGAAGTGATTTTGATATCTGCTCAATTAGATTAAGCTCATCAATGTAGTATGAGCCCTTTATGAACACCGTTGACTCAGGAATTAAGTGAAGTGGCATATATACATAGTTTTCACCTTCGACCGGGTTTTCAAAAATGTCATTTTTATCAAGGAATTTTCTCCTTAAAATATTTACCTGCCAGTAATGTCTAATATATGCTCTTGTTTCGGCATACAGTCTTTTATCAGTCTTTTTAAGCTTTCTGTTTTTCGCTGTATGATCCTGGTTCCAGAAATATATATATTTACCAAGCATCTCCTTTGCAAACTGTTCAAGAGAATCCTTTTTATATTTCCCTGTAACGGTTCCCGCAAATTCTTTATTCATAATGGAATTCTTCTCTCTGAAATCCATTATATAGTCATACATTTCTGATAATTCTTCTTTTGATTTATTAAGATTCTCTTCGTATTTTTCTCTGACGTATTTATCAATACCAAGTGTATTATGAAGTGCCGGAAGCTTATAATATCCGAACTTTGAATACTCAATTGTAATGTATGGAATTTTTTTCTTTGTGCACACTTCATTAAGGATTGTTCTCTGAAGCTCTGCATCATTAAAATCAAGCACCATATCAGGCTTAAATTCATCAAGTACACTTATTACTTTTTTGTAATTTAACTCAAGCCAGTACAGATTTTCATCATAATCCGTGTATTGCCAGTAATATCTGAAATGATAATGTCTTGTGTTTTCCTGAGAACTCATAAGCTGAAGATTGAGGTTTTTAAATGATGTATATTCTTCCTCAATCTTCTCAAGATATTCAATATCTACAGGTGAATAATATGTGTTATTTTCAAATTGTCCCGCTTTTTCCCTGTTACCGTAAACAACATTATAAGGATGCTTACTTGTAGGATGCTTTTTGGGCTTATTCTTTAAATCTTCCGTATACTTATGACATATATCAGCCACATCATAGAGCTTAACCTCTTTTAAGTTTTCCTTGAACTGATAGATAGTATTTTCATTATAGAGACACTTATTATAGCAGCACTCCGTAGACATTATATAAAATGCTGCCACCTCATTATCCCTGACATATTCCTTTGCAAGAAACCATAATGGCTTTGAATAAGTCTCTCTGCATATAAATAAAATTCTTTTGTTTTTAAATCCTTCCATAAAGACCTCTGTCAGTTCTTAATTCCCTGTTCTTCAAAAATTTTACTCCAGTCAGTTCCTGAAGAAAAATGCTCATGTGTATCAAGAAATTCCTGTCTTCTTTTAAGAGTATATTTTCCAAAGCTCTTTGGGAAATATGCGCACCAGAGCGCTTTAATAATTATCCCCTTATATACATGTTTACTCTTTAATGCTTTGAATACGTGTTTTTTAATGTAATCAAGATACTCCTTATCATGCTCCTTTGAAAAGCATTCATAAAGAAAACTTGTCTGTACCATACTTACGTATTCCTTAATCAGAAACAGCTCAACCTCATAATTTAAGTTCGGACACATTTCAATAATCTTTTCACAAATTTCTATGTCCGCCTTAAGAGAAGAAACTGCATTTATATATATCTTTGAGCATGAATCAAGGCTTTGTCTAAAGTAATAAAGCGTCTTTGGAATAAACACAGTCTTTTTTGACTTCATAAGAAGCTCTGTACATACAAGTCTGTCTTCACATGCAACTCCGGTTCTGAAGCTTACTCCGTTAAAAAGCTCTCTTTTATAAAGCTTATCCCATAAATGAAGGAAAAAGTTCTCGCCAAGAAGTATTTCTTCCATCGAGCCACAAACATCTAATATAAGCTTTTTATCCTTGTGAGCTGCCTCTGATTTGTTTTTGTAATAATAATATTTACCGATTACAGATATGTCAGCATCCTCTGATTCAAGCCCGGTTACAAGTGTCTCAATCATATTGACATCTACATAATCGTCTCCGTCAACAAATGCAATATAATCACCTGTTGCAGCCCTGACACCCATATTTCTTGACTCTGATATTCCCTTCTGCTCATCAGGCAAAAGAACAATTCTATCATCTGTCTTTGCCAACTCTTCGCATATTGCCATCGACTTAGTATCAGATTTACCTATAACCGCTACAATCTCAATATTTTTATATGTCTGATTCATAAGACTTAAAAGACACTGTCTTACATAATTGCTGACATTACATATCAATACTATAATACTGACTTTTTTCATTATGCTTCCTTTCATAAAAGCTTAGTCATCACTTATCATCTACAACCCTCTTTACTGCATCAAGATAGGCGTATCCTCTGTATTCATCAGGTTCAAGAAATGCACCCTCTCCCCATTCATTCCAAGCATTGATAAATACAAAATCCGTTTTATGGCCCGACTTTTTTTCTTTAAGAATACGAAGAGCCTTTTCAAAATATTCTGGACTTGTTCCGGTATACACAAGTCCTCTGTAACTTCTTCTTGGTGTATTATCCCAGTCAGGAATCAGTCCCGGAAATTCATTTTCCTTATAACTTCTGTTAATTATCGGCCCAATAATGTCTCTTGCGTTAATCCTTCTCTCAAGCAGCTTATCTTTCTTAAATTTATTAATAAAAGATCTGATGATAATTCCTGTATTGTATTTTAATAGCGCCGTTTTTGAAAAATCATTTTTTAGTGTAAATCCCGGCTCGAAATAGTAGTATCCGTCAACTATTCCTTCACGCTTCTCACACCCTTGAGCGGTTTTTCCCGATACAACATATAATCCATCAAAGCCCTCAGTTTTTG
>JALERT010000207.1 GCA_022764445.1 Lachnospiraceae bacterium
ATAAGTGTCGCGCTTGGTCTTGTAAAGGCGCGTGAACTTACAGGTGGCAGAAGTAAAGTATTTGCGGTAATCGGTGATGGTGCTTTATCAGGCGGTATGGCATATGAAGCCCTCAATAACGCAGCAAGACTTAAGTCAAATCTTATAATTGTCCTCAATGATAATCAGATGTCTATCTCTAGAAATGTAGGTGGAATGTCAAATTATCTTGGCAGGATAAGAACCAATACAAACTATACGGGATTAAAAGAAGAAGTTGAAAATGTACTTAAGAAGATGCCACACATAGGTAACGCCCTTACTAACAGCATACGTGGAGCGAAGGACGTAATTAAACGTATACTTATACCCGGGATGCTTTTTGAGGACATGGGACTTACTTATATAGGCCCTATAGATGGCCATGATGTAAAGCAGATGGTTTCTGCATTTGAAAGTGCAGGGAAGTTAAATAAAGCAGTTATTGTTCATGTGTGTACACGCAAGGGTAAAGGTTATCTTCCTGCCGAGGAAAATCCTTCGGGATTCCATGGTGTGTCACCATTCAGGATAAGCGATGGAAAGCAGAAAGTTAAAGGTAAGGAAGAACAGACATATACCGAGGTATTCAGTCATACCATACTTAATATGGCAGAGAAAAATCCTCTGATAACGGCTGTATCTGCAGCAATGCCGTCAGGAACAGGTCTGACAGAGTTTGCAGAAAGATATCCAGACAGATTTTTTGATGTTGGTATAGCTGAGGAGCATGCCGTTACATTTGCGGCAGGTATGGCAGCAGGAGGCTTAAGACCTGTAGTTGCCATATATTCTACATTTTTGCAAAGAGCGTATGACCAGATAATGCATGATGTGTGTATAGAAAAGCTGCCAGTAGTATTTGCCGTAGACAGGGCAGGTCTTGTAGGAAGCGACGGTGAGACACATCAGGGAATATTTGACATATCATTTTTAAGAACCATGCCCGGAATGACTATTATGAGTCCTAAAAATGCATGGGAATTAGAAAAAATGATTGAGTTTGCGTTTAAACTTGATTCACCTGTTGCAATCAGGTATCCGAGAGGAAAGGCATACGAAGGATTTGAAGGATATACCAAACCTGTAGAAAGTATCGAAAGTGAATGGTTAAGTCATGGTAAAGGAATAGCCTTGCTTGCTGTGGGAAGTATGGTTGAGACAGCATGGAATGCAAAGGAAATACTTGAAAAGCAGGGAGAAAATGTTTCTGTTATCAATGCAAGGTTTATAAAACCACTTGATACAGATACTTTAAGAGAGATAATAAAGGAGCACAGCATGGTCGTTACCCTTGAAGAAGGCGTTCTTATGGGAGGCTTTGGTCAGGCTGTGTCGGAATGGTATAGCAGTAATGGATATACTATAAGCGTAAGAAATATAGCACTTCCCGATAAATTCATAGAGCATGGACCGGTAGACATTTTAAAAGAAAAATATGGTCTTAGTGCTGAAAAAGTAGTAGAACAGATTAATAGTTGGAGGCAGAATGAAAGAGCATAAGAAAAAGGAAAGACTTGATGTACTTCTTGTAAAGCGTGGTCTTGCACAGTCCCGCGAAAAGGCAAAGGCAATAATAATGACAGGAAATGTATTTGTAAAGAATCAGCGTGAAGATAAGGCTGGAAGTACATTTGAAGAAGACGTGGAGATAGAGGTAAAGGGCAACGAGATGAAGTATGTAAGCCGTGGAGGATATAAGCTTGAAAAAGCTATAGACCTCTGGGGTGTACCTCTTGAAGATAAGACATGTATGGATGTAGGTTCATCAACAGGTGGTTTTACTGACTGTATGCTTCAAAACGGAGCATCAAAAGTATATGCCATAGACGTAGGAACAAACCAGCTTGCATGGAAGCTTCGTCAGGATGACAGGGTTATTTCAATGGAAAAGACCAATATAAGATATGTGACTCATGAAAATGTCCCTGAAGATATACAGTTTGCATCAATTGATGTAGCATTTATATCCCTGACAAAAGTTCTTGTACCTGTCCGCAATCTTCTGGCTCATGACGGAAGAGTAGTTTGCCTTGTAAAACCACAGTTTGAAGCAGGTCGCGAGAAGGTGGGCAAAAAAGGTGTTGTACGTGATATAAGTGTACATGAAGAAGTAGTGTGCAATGTCATGACATATGCTATTGCCATTGGTTTCAAAATACTTGATCTTAGTTTTTCACCTATCAAGGGACCGGAAGGTAATATCGAGTATCTTCTTTATATAGAGAAAGATACGGATTCTACAGATGAAGAATGTACAGTCAGTGAGGAAGTTCTTAATGATGCACGTCAGATTTTTGAGGATAGTTATAAAGAAAATGTTAAAGAGATAGTAGCCGCTGCTCATGGGGAGCTTGACAGATAAAAGTTAAGGAAGGTTAAAGATATCATGAAGAATTTCTGCATAATTACCAATAGTGATAAAAATGCCAATTATGATATAGCTCATCATATAGTTGATTTTTTTGATGAAAATGGATGTACTTGTGTTATAATGGATAACAGGTTGTCTCAGTCAGCAGGTATACGTCATTTTACTGATGTATCAAAGATACCCAAAGACGTTGAGTGTGCCATAGTACTTGGGGGAGATGGTACTATGATTCAGGCAGCCATAGATCTTGTACATAGTAAGCTTCCGATTCTTGGTGTCAATACAGGCAATCTCGGCTTTCTTACTGAGGTTGAGCGTCAGGATATAGATACTGCGCTTGCAAGACTTATAAATGATGATTACACTATAGAGAACCGCATAATGCTTAAAGAAATATCATATTTTAAGCAGCCGTATAGTAAGTCATCATGTTATGCATTAAATGATATCGTTGTGAGTAAACGTGGAAGTGGAAGATTAATTACGGTTAAGGTATTTCTCAATGATGAACTTGCTGATATATACAGGGCTGATGGTCTGATAATATCAACACCGACAGGTTCTACAGGATATAATCTGTCAGCAGGAGGTCCGGTAATGGTACCTCATCTAAGGGCAATGGTTGTTACACCGATATGCCCTCATTCTCTTAATAAGAGAAGTCTTGTAGTCGATGCCGGTGACAGGATAACTCTTGAGATAGGGCAGACCAAAGACATCGGAGAGGATTTAGCCATGGTAACAGCCGATGGCAGAATTGTAGGAGAGTTATCTACAGGTGATAAGCTTGTGCTTGAAGTACCTCATGCAGTAACAAAACTCATTAAGCTTTCAGATATAGGATTCTATGAGAGAATGAGAGAGAAACTCAATGGAGATTAAGAGGGAGTAAGCATCATGAACGAAGTGAATGATTTAAAAATGCTTACGACCGATGTGGCAGGATTGGGAATCCAATCCTGCCGTTACCTATTAATCAGGGAGGAATCATCATGAAGATGGAAAGGCGTTCTAAGATTATAGAACTCATTGGTAAATATCAGATAGAGACACAGGAGGAGCTTGGGGAACGTCTTGAAGAAGCAGGATTTCCTGTTACCCAGGCGACTATATCAAGGGATATAAGGGAACTTAAGCTTACAAAGGTGTCTGTAGATGGTGTTCACCAGAAATATACGCTTCTTCAGGAGAAGGAAACCAATCTGTACCATAAGTATGTAAGAGTACTTCAGGATGGTTTTCTCTGGATGGATCAGGCAGAAAATATCCTTGTAATAAAGACTATATCGGGAATGGCTATGGCGATAGCCGCTGCGATTGACAATCTGGAAGTACCAGGGGTTGTTGGGACTATAGCAGGAGATGATACAATCATGTGTGCCATACATTCAGTAGGTGAAGTACCGGCTGTCATGCAAAAGATTGATCGTCTTCTCAAAGAGGAATAAATTGAAAAAAGTAAACCAGGAGGGTACAAATGAGGAAATTTCAAAAAACAAGCATTGTCTGCTGTATTGTTGCAAGCATGATATGCAGTACTGTACCAAATATCAGTGTCGGCAAAGTAACGGCAGCAGAAAAAAAGGTCAGTACAGTTCAGCAGGAAAGTGTTATTTTACTGTCAGAGGAAAATGAAGACATAGTAGAACCAACAGTAGAACCAAGCGCAGAACCAACGACGGCACCAAGTGCAGAACCAACAGCAGAACCAAGTGTAGAGCCAAGTGCGGAACCAAGTACAGAGCCAAGTACAGAGCCAAGCGCAGAACCAAGTACAGAGCCAAGTGCAGAACCAAGTGCAGAACCAACGGAGACACCGGAGCCAACGTTAAGTCCTATTGAAATTGGAAGTATAAAACATTTATATACAACTTCTATTAGTAAGACAAAGGTTAAACTTACTTGGACAAAAGCTGAAAATGCAAAGTATTATGAAATATACAGAAAAGTGAAAGGTGCCAGCTCATATAAAAAAGTAGGTGAGTCATCAGGTGTTTCATATACTGACAAAAAGCTTAAGTTTAATAAGGCATATACTTATAAGCTTGTTCCTAAAGCAAATAGAGAAGATGGAGAAATATTTACCGGAAAAGCTAAAACGATTAATTTCTATAATAAGCTGTTTGTATCAAGGGGACATCAAAAATATACATATAGTGAGATGACTTCTGATATAAAGGCACTTAAAAAGAAATATCATGGTCTTGTTGACTATGAAGTTATAGGAAAGACTGTTGACAACAGAAATATATATGATGTTGTAATTGGTAATAAAAATGCTAAAAAAAGTCTTTTAGTAGTTTCTACTCTTCATGCAAGGGAGTATGTGGCATCTATGGTTTGTATGAGCCAGATAGAATATTATCTTGGTAAATATTATGGTAAGATTGCTGGTAAGAGTGTTAAAGGTCTTTTAAGTAATATGTCAATTCACTATGTTCCTATGGCAAATCCTGACGGAGTAACAATCTCACAGTTTGGTAAAAGTCATATAAGGAACAAAAAAATTAGAAGCCGTCTTTATAAGCTTAGAGGTTCTTCAAGCCGTTGGAAAGCAAATGCAAGAGGTGTTGATCTTAACAAGAATTATCCTGCAAGATTTAAAGTAAGAGGAAGAGCCGGAGCAGAGGGATATAGTGGAAGTAAAGCATCAAGTGAAAATGAGACTAAAGCAATTGTTAGGCTTACAACGAGTCTTAAGAAAAAAAATGGATTAAAAGGTGTTGTAAATTATCATGCAATGGGATCTATCATATATGGCTCATGCAGTATAAAAGGTAAAATCAGAACAAATACATCACGAATGTATTCTCTTGCAAGAGGACTTACAGGATACAGTAGTGCCGGTTCAGGCGGCGGGTTTGGATATGGTAACTATCGTGAATATGTAATGTACAACATGGGATTACCTAGTATTACCATAGAAGTTGGAAGAACTCCTTGTCCTGTACCTAGCTGGGAATATTCGGGTATATGGAACAGAAATAAAGATGTAGTGTTTAGGGAAGCTGCATTATTTTAGAAGCCTGAAATAACGTATACAAAGCTTATATTCCGGTTATTAAATTATTTAGTATTACAGCTCCATGCATCTGTATGTATGGGACTGTAAATATTTAAAAAGGAGTATAGTTATGGACAATATAGCAAATGTATGATAAACTATAGAATGGTGCGTTGATTGGATATACAATATGTATTGAAATTCAGTGTTGATTACACAAATATGTAATATGGTTTAAATTTTATATGAGTGAAAAATAAATCTCATATCATATATCAAAGAGAGGATGAAATCATGTCAGGACATTCAAAATTTGCTAATATCAAGCACAAAAAAGAGAAAAATGATGCAAAAAAAGGAAAAATATTCACAGTTATAGGTCGTGAAATCGTCGTAGCAGTAAAGGAAGGCGGTCCGGATCCTGAAAATAACAGTAAGCTTCGTGATGTTATCGCAAAAGCAAAAGCCAACAACATGCCAAACGATACTATTGAGCGTGGTATAAAGAAGGCAGCAGGCGATGCAAGTGCCAACAACTACGAAGTAGTTACATACGAAGGATATGGCCCAAGCGGAACTGCGATAATCGTAAAAGCCCTTACAGACAATAAAAACCGTACAGCAAGTAATGTACGTAATGCATTTACTAAAGGCGGCGGAAGTGTAGGAACACAGGGCTGTGTATCATATATGTTTGATGAAAAAGGCCAGATAATCATATCTAAGGAAGAATTAGAAGATGCCGGTATCGAAATGGAAGCAGACGATATCATGATGATAGCTCTCGATGCAGGAGCAGAGGACTTCTCGGAAGAAGAAGATTCATACGAAATTCTTACTGCACCTGATGATTTCAGTGCAGTACGTGAAGCACTCGAAGCAGAGAAACTTCCAATGATAAGTGCCGAAGTAACAATGATTCCTCAGACATACGTAGAACTTACTGATGAAAATGACATCAAGATGCTCAACCGTACACTTGATCTTCTCGATGAAGATGATGATGTTCAGGACGTATATCACAACTGGGATGAATAAAATAAGATATTAGTACAAAGTATAGAAAACCCGTCGATTATGGCGGGTTTTTCGTTGAATAAGTTTATGCAATTCTTTCGACTGCCTGTTCCAATTTATATAAGGTTTCAGGATCAATGTCCAGACATTTGGATTCGTCTCTATCTCCTGACACATCCCAGGCTAATGTATCGTTTAAAATTGTACAGGAGTTCATAAAGAAATCAATATTCTTTAATGGTTCAAAAGCCTTTTTTTCAAGTAAAGGTCTTGCATCGTAGCAAACAATTTTTCCATCTTCAAAGTATACATAAACTGTGTAATCTTCATAAGGTATAACCTGAACTACACTATAAATCATGATAATCCCCCCTAAATTAACGGATTGATTCTATTTTTTTCGTTGTATTCTGCATGGAAATGTGGCGGATTATGATCATCATAATACATAGTAACACAAAAAAAGCCTTCTTTTCAATATATCACAAAATATTCTTTTCCTACGTTTAATATTTTTGTTTATATTACATATATCTTTTTGATATAGAATGTGATATATTAAATTACAATAGATGTGTCAACCAAACTTCAAACAAAAATGTAATGGGGAGGGATTTTTATAAGCAATTCAACAAACGATAAAACTGAAGAGCATGATAAAAGAAATAATTCACATGCATATGATGATGCATTCAAGACACTTCGCACAGATTGTCCTGAACTGCTGATTCCTGTTAT
>JALERT010000060.1 GCA_022764445.1 Lachnospiraceae bacterium
GAAATATAATATTGTTATTCTTAATTTGCAGCAAAGGGGAGGATGTTAAT
Source organism: Lachnospiraceae bacterium (assembly GCA_022764445.1). Classification (GTDB taxonomy): domain Bacteria; phylum Bacillota; class Clostridia; order Lachnospirales; family Lachnospiraceae; genus Butyribacter. The sequence continues at coordinate 51 of JALERT010000060.1, forward strand.
GAACAACTTAAGAATAGCAATTGTTGATGATAATAAAGAAATGGTTGAACTTTTATCATCAATTACTGATGCCGAATTAGATATTGAAGTAGTTGGAACAGCCTATAATGGTAATGATGGAATTACAATGATAAGAGAAAAAAAGCCTGATATTGTTCTTCTTGACCTGGTTTTACCAGGATGTGATGGATTTGCTGTAATGAATAACATTCTTAATGATGAGTCACTAGGTACTTATCCATCTTTTATCGTTATAAGTGCTGCTGTTGATGAAAGAATAATTCATGAAACATTTAAACTTGGTGCAGTATACTATTTTATTAAGCCTTTTGATAACAGTTCGCTTATTAATAGAATTAAAACAATAGCTAATGGCATGCAAGAGGAGTATACTTCTTGTCCAGGAGAAATTGTAATTCCAAAGCGTCATGTCACTGATGAGATGATAGAAGAAAATACAACACGTATGCTTCATGAACTGGGAGTACCTGCTCACATAAAAGGATATAATTACCTGAGAGAATGTATTATGATGGCATATAAAGAACCTGATGTTCTTAACTGTATAACAAAAGTTTTATATCCAACAATTGCAAAACAGCATGATTCTACATCAAGCCGTGTTGAAAGGGCAATAAGACATGCTATTGAAGTAGCGTGGAGCAGAGGTGACATCCCAACGTTAACTTTATATTTTGGTTCTACAGTCGATAAATTTAAAGGGAAACCTACTAATTCAGAATTCATTGCTTTATTAGCTGATAAATTAAGACTTGAATACAGGAATTTTTAATTATATAATTATACCTGAATAATGAGATAATTATAAAAGGTGAATTATGTACAGGAAAGTCATTAAAGCTGTATCTGTTATTCTTTCTGTCACTATGTTAATGGGAATAACGGTGTTTGCTGATACAATTACAGATTTACAGAATCAGAAAAACCAAAAAGAAAAAGAAATTGATAATATTGAAGACGAATTGGCATATGTTATGCTTCAGATGGACGAGCTGGAAATTTCAATGGCAGAAAAGAATGACGAAATTCAGACTGCCACTGAACAATTAAAAAAAGTCCAGGTTAAACTTGATGCTCAATATGCTGATATGAAGCTCAGAATAAAATATATGTATGAAGACCAGACCACATCTCTGTCAGAGGTTCTTTTATCATCTGCAAATATGAGTGAAGTTTTAAATAAGGCTGAATATGTACAGCAGGTATATAGTTATGACCGTTCAAAACTTGATGAAATATCTGCTACTGCTAAAGAAGTCAGTGATATTAAAACAAAGCTGGAAAATGACATGAAAGAACTTGAAGACATGGATGCAGATCTTCATGATAAGCAGGCTTCTTTATACACAACTATTGAGGATTTAAAAAAAGAGCGTGATGATATTGCAACAAAGCTTACTACAGCCCAGCAAAGATCTGCAAGAGCTCTCGGTTCATATTATATGTCATATGCCACAACAGCAAATAATGATTCAGAAGTAGCTAATGGTATTATCAATCTTGCATACTCATTTCTAGGAACTCCTTATGCATCAGGTGGTTCCAGCCCATCTGGATTTGACTGTTCAGGTTTTACTTCATATCTGTTCAGGCAGTATGGCATTAACCTTGCAAGATCCAGTTCTGCACAGGCCTATGGCGGCCAGGCAGTATCTCTTTCAGATATACAGCCGGGAGATGTTGTTTGCTATCCAGGGCATGTAGGACTATACATAGGTGGTGGACAGATAATTCATGCTTCTGTTCCAGGTGACGTTGTCAAGATTGCTTCGATGAATATTATGACTATTACTGCGGTCCGCCGCTATTGGTAGTTTTTATTAATTTGTTTTACAGGAGGATAATTTATGAAAAATGTATTATTTATTGCATCTGAATGTGTTCCATTCGTGAAAACTGGCGGTCTTGCAGACGTTGTTGGTTCACTGCCAAAGTATTTTAACAAAGAAGAGTATGATGTAAGGGTAATGATACCTAAATTCAAATGTATTCCATGGGAATATCAGGAGAAAATGCAGTACAAGACTCATTTTTACATTGACCTTGCATGGAGACAGCAGTATGTTGGTGTTTTTGAGTTGGAATATAATGGTGTAATTTTCTATTTCATTGATAATGAGTTTTATTTTTCAGGTCCAAAACCATACAGCTGGATTCACGAAGATGTTGAGAAGTTTGCTTTCTTTAGTAAGGCTGCATTATCAGCTATTCCAGTATTAGGTTTTAAACCGGATATTATTCATTGTCATGACTGGCAGACAGGTCTTATTCCTGTGTATCTTAAGGAAAGATTTGCCCAGGGTGATTTCTATCGTGGAATTAAATCTATTATGACTATTCACAATCTTAAGTTCCAGGGCATATGGAATCTTAAGAAGATTAAAGATATTACAGGACTTCCAGACTCTTTCTTTACTCCAGATAAGCTGGAAGCTTATGATGATGCTAACTACCTTAAGGGTGGTATAGTATACGCTGACCAGATTACTACTGTCAGCCCTACATATGCTGAAGAAATCAAAACTCCATTTTATGGTGAGCATCTTGATGGCCTGATGAATGCCCGTTCAAACTGTTTAACAGGAATATTGAATGGAATTGATTATGAAGTTTATAATCCTGAAACAGATAACTATATTGCTGCAAAATATAACCAGGTTACCTTCCGTAAGGAAAAGTGGAAGAATAAAGTTGATCTTCAAAGATTTCTTGGTCTTAAAGAAGATAAAAATAAGTTTATGATTGGTATTGTATCAAGGCTTACTGATCAGAAAGGATTTGATCTTATAGCTTATGTTATGGATCAGCTTTGCTCTGAAGATGTCCAGCTCGTTGTTCTTGGAACGGGAGAAGAAAAATATGAGAATATGTTCAGGCACTTTGACTGGAAGTACAATGACAGAGTATCAGCCAATATTTATTATTCTGAAGAACTCTCTCATAAAATATATGCTGCCTGTGATGCATTTCTTATGCCTTCATTATTCGAGCCATGTGGATTAAGCCAGCTTATGAGCCTTAGATATGGTACTGTTCCAATTGTAAGAGAAACAGGTGGACTTAAGGATACCGTTGAGCCATACAATGAATATGAGTCTACAGGAACTGGTTTTTC
>JALERT010000087.1 GCA_022764445.1 Lachnospiraceae bacterium
TACCTTTTCTAAAACAAACTTCAATGACATGATTTTTATATCATTATCTTTTAGAATGAATTAATTTCTATTTATCCACCATTTATAATGACTTCACTTTTATTTCCTTAGTTCCATAAGCTTTTTTATAAGTATCAATCATACTCTCAGGTACAATAACCTCCTTTATGGTATCGCATCCTTCAAGCATTTTTTCATCAGGCTGAAGCAATGTTGATCTGATTGCCAACTTAATTATTCCACTACTGTAAAATGCACTTTCTCCACATACCGCCAACTTTGAAGGAAGTATAAGTTCTTTAAGTTCTTCGCAGCTCCAAAATGCCTCATTTCCAATACTTACAACCGATTCCGGAAGTACAAAATCCTTTAATTTATAACAATTGGTAAATGTCTCAGGAGGTACTGCCAAAATGCCATCTTCAAAAGTACACTTAACCATATTCTCACATCCAAAGAATACTGACTTTCCCATAGATTCAACACTTCCCGGTATGGTTATCTCTGTCAGTGATATACAGTCACAAAAAGACTCATCTCCTATACCCTTAAGGCCTTTGCCAAACTCAATATCTTTAAGTTCCGAGCACTCTCCAAAAACACCCTTTCCAATACTTTCAACACCATCAGAAAACACAACTTTCTCCAAAGCACTGCATGAATAAAATGCATTGTCTCCTATATTCCTGATAGTATCAGATATTTTAACATCCTTCAAAGCAGTATTGGACTCGAATGATGAATTACCGATAGAAGTTACCGTATACTCTTTTCCTTCATATGTGACCTTTGATGGAATCTTTAGCTTCTCCATATCTATATCATAATATGATACCACTTTCATCTGTGGCGTTTTTTTATTCTTTACAATCTCATATACAAGTATTGAATCGTGTATGGTTCCATTATTCTTATCATATATAGCCATTCCCTTTGAAAGTGACTGTTCACCGGAATCATTATCTATACCACTGCCTATATCTTTCTTTGCATTATCCGAAGGCTCTGTATTACCCGAATACGATATCATCTGACATATAAAAATCACAGCAATAATAATTAATGTTATAGCTGTCACAAGTATAAAATTTCTGCTCTTTTTATTTTTTTTCTTTTTATTGTCAGATTTATCCATTCACATTTTCCTCCAATTCTTTATCCAATGTCAACTATCGTATAAAAAGTATAGCATTTATATAATAATGCAAAGAGGGCTGCTAAAGCAACCCTCTTCGTATCAAAAACTTATCTGTTGTACCAATTTACAGTTCACACTATCATATTAGTATAACTATTTTTTATCATCTACATTATTATATCAGCCTAATGTTACTTTTCCACAGTTATCAGTAATCGTGGCAAGCTTACACCAGTCTGATACCCATTCCGCATTGCCAGTTGTAACTGCTGCTCTACGAATGTATATCTCCTTATCTTTAAATGAAGTAGAACCCTTAAACGATATTCTTACCTCTTTAGGTGTTGTCTTTGATACGCTTAAAGTTTTAACACCTTTCGTATTCAATTCTGGAATAGTACCTTTATCAACAGTAACATACTGATAACTATACACTTTAGACTCATTCTTTATAGTAACTACAGCATAAGCAGGAGTTTTTTCTTTAGAAGGTGTAATTGTATATGATGCAGTAACTCCACAACCTGTAGCAGTCCCTGCTGTTACAGCACCGGCTGTTGTCACTAATGAAGCTTTATCAGCAGTATCGTTTTTTACTCCAAAAGTAAATATAGGATTATATGATACAGTTGAATACATAGAAGCAGGAACACGCTCCGTAGCTGCTTTACGGATATCTATTGCACCAGCCTTAGTTAAATCAAGTATTGTACCGTCTTCAAATTTTTTACCACCTTCTAATACAAACGACTTTTCTCTTACCGGTTTCCACTCGCCAAGACTATCATCTTTATTGATACGATACTCATAACCTTTACTTATTGTTATGGTACGCTTTGTGTAATCAACCCTGGCCTTTGGAGCACTTGCCCTCTTATTAATCCTTGCTTTAATCTCCTTACCTGCAAGATTACCATTTACTTCATATAAATCATATGTAGTTTTTGTTGTGTCGGTAATTTCCTTTTTATCACCCAATGAAACATTAGTCGATGGTGCGATACGAATTCTTATAGTGGCACCAAGCTGTAAATAACTCCCTGGGTTCATATCTGTAAAAGGCGCCCAGTTAGTGTTGGCTGTTGCAAATTCAAGTTTAGTTTTATCATATACTTCCGTAGAATTCTTCTTAGCAACTGTAATCTCACCAGATGCTGCATTCACTGTAGCCTTACCAAGAGTCTCAGTAGCCGGAATTTTAATAACAACAGGATCTGTATTTTTATTGCCGACAATTTTAATATAATTGTCCTTTATTGAACTTAATGTTGAAAGATCTACGATAATATCTGACGTACCAACATCATAAGTACATACATTCCTATCCGTACCAAGTACGCCCTTGCTATTGGCAGTCGGATAACTAACGACTACTTTCTTATCATCTGATTTAGCAATTTTTATCGTTTGCTTCCCGAGATCAAGTGTGATATTGTCTTTAAGAGATGATGCATCAGCCGTCTTACCTGCACCTGCTGAAAGAACTGCCGTTAATACAAACGCAGATGCACCAACAGCTATTTTCTTTAATAATTTCATAATAAATTCCTCCTTTTCCTTAAAAAGTTATTACTGATTTAATTTTCATTTTACTGATTACGCATAATAGATATCAATATTATATAACAATGTATGCATAAAAATCAAATACAAAATGTAATATATCATTACAGTTGTAACAGTTCAGCCTTCCATTCACTACATTCATAAAACCTGCCAGCAGTTGTTATATATATAAAATAATATCAGCCTTTTACATTAAGTGCTTCACGAAGTACATTGATATTTTTCTTCATAAGTTCAAGATATGTGATTCCTTTATCAAATTCATCTTTTGTAACATTGTGACATGTATAGAATGTCTCAACCTTTGTTCCCGTTGCTTCTGCTATGCTTTCTGCTACCTTTGGACTTGTAAGCTCTATCTTAAGTACAACAGGTACTTTTTCTTCCTTTACCTTATCTATAAGAAAAGCAACAGTATCAGCACTTGGCTCTGTATCAGAACTGCATCCTGCAAATGCCGCACTGTAATCAAGACCATATTCATCTACAAAATAACGCAGTGGAAATCTGTCACCGAATACAAGATAATGATTTGATGCTTTATCAGTAATTTCCTTAAACTCTTTATCTACAGACTCCAACTCACTAATATATTTATCGGCATTCTCTTTATAGTACTTAGCATTTTCCTTATCAGCATCACCTAAAATCTCTGCAATGCGCTTAACAATTCTGCATGCATTGGCAGGAGAAGTCCAAATATGCTCATCCACTTCTTCGTCACTGTCATCATGTTCGTGCTCGTCTGAATCTTCCATCCCTTCAACTTTTTCCTCTACTACAGTTTCAACATCATCCATCATTGCTTCCGATATCATTTTACTGTTGGATGAAGCTTCTATCACCTTTGGCATCCAGCTCTCCATATTCCCACCGTTGTATATGAGTACATCTGCCTTACCCATGTCTATCATATCTGCTGCAGTCGGCTCAAAAGAGTGAGTATCCATACCGGCAGGTACTATCATTTTAAGTTCTACCTTATCCCCGGCAATCTGCCTCACAAAATCATAATATGGAAATATAGTTGTCACTATACTTAACTTATCCGACGTCTTTTCCTCATTAACGTTACTTCCACACCCCGTCATTATGACTGTCACTAAACTAATGTAAATGCATAGTGTTATAAGCCTTTTAATTCTCCCCGTCTTCATTTTTATTTTCTTTTTCCTTCCTTATTATATAAACATTTTTCGCAGGTCCCGTAGAACATGGTTCTGTGTGGGTTTACATTAAAGTGATGCTCCTTTAGGACGTGAAGGTAGAGGTCATTCATATGATTGCATCCCATATTGATAATATCGCCGCAGTCTTCGCATTTAAGCAGAAACTGACCGGAATTATCATCATTTTTTCCGATATACTGATAACACGCTCCACTATTGCCGTCAAGCATAATTTTCTGCACAATCCCTTCCTTCTGAAACTTTTCAAGATGCCTGTATATAGTTGTCATCCCTACAGCCTCATCATTTTCCCTGAAATGCTCAGCAATCTGACTGACGGTAACATACCCCTCACCTACACTCTGTATATAATTAAGTATAGCTGTCTGCTGTCTCGTTCTATATGTCTTTGCATGATTCATATCAATATCACCCTTCCATTTTGAAAACCTTTTTCATTTTACCACTGAATTTTGATTTGTCAAGGTGGGAAGAGGAACCAACGGACGTATTTTAACAATTCCGTCCTTTGTAAAATAATTTATTAACATTTTCTTCATATTTTAATCATTGCATGTTCATAACTGATAAATACAATAAATATATCAAATGAAACATAACATTTGGTTAGTGCTTAATTTTTTTTCATACCTTCTCCTTAAGAATCGCTTAACGGCGATTCTTTTTTTATGTTCTTTGTAAATATATCATTGGCAGATGACTTATCTATATATTCTAAGCATGCATCTATTTTATCGGAATACAATATCCGGCACTTTCCATTTGCCTGGTGAAATCCTCGACTGGGAGTTTTAGTTTTTGAGCTCCACGCTCTACACTGTAATCACCTTCTTGAACTGATATAAATATCTCTTCCTGTCTACCCTCACGCAAGCCTTCACTTCGCCCCTCCTGTCTTACCTCTTCATCATGTAGTAATGTTTTCATATACTCACGCCTCCACCTTTCATTTTTGCGAACTTTTTCTACTTCTTTTTCTAATTTCTTTGTTAAGTTATCATTTGCTGATGACTTATCTATATATTCTAATATTGCTTTTGTCTGCTCTGAGATATTGCCTTTTTTCCCTTTTACGTTGAAGAAAACTCTTTTTGCTCCGTCAGTTAAATATAAAGAGTTATCCTCTTTACATACATTTTCAAAAGTGTACTTATAGAGTTCTTTTCCAAATGGATCATATGTGCATATAAATATAATATACGTTTCATTCAGATACTGATATGATACACCCTTTTCTAAAAGACTAAGGTCTATCATTCCCTGATAGTAACGGCTTCTTTTCGGAAGTTGTTCTGATATTTCTTTCTTGCTTTTTTGCTGCATCTCGGCATCATATATTACATCTTCATCATCCTGCACGTATACATCCAGGCGCACGCCTTTCCCCTCACTTGTGATCTTCAATGATTTCTGCCGCTCCGGATATGTTATGTTATCAATCTTTATATCCATAAGATGTTCTAAAAATTCCTTGCAGATTGCTTCGTTTTGCATAACTTTGCCAAACATAAAATCATCTTTAAGCTCCAGTTTTTCATATTCCTTTTGTTTTACCATGTAGTTCTCCTTTCTTTTGTGACAGGAGAACTTATGTTATTTTGCAAAATCTTATCTTAGTCTCTGCTTTTAGATTCTTATATTTCAAAGTTCCCCTGCTTATTTAATTAGTGTGGTTTAAGCATAGATTTCTTTGAAATTCAGATAATTAGATTTTAGATTTTAGAATAAATAGTTACTGTCTGAAACTAACTGTAACTTTTTTTAGAAATATGCTTGAATTAAGTATAACAGTTTTAGTATTTTTTACAATAGGTTTATTGGTGTTATAACTTTGATAATATCTTCCTAATGCATTAATTCAGGATAAGTCTCCTCTACAGACTCGTAAAATCCTTCTATCGCACCGTCAAGATCCGCATTTCCTTCCAAATAGTTTATAATAGACTTCTGAAATTCTTTCATGCAGCCATAATCATATGGAGAAATGTAATCAGGCTTCATATCCTCAGCTACATCAATGTATACTCTATATGGATTTTGATTTCCAAAAAATTCACTGTCATATTCGTTCTTAGATATTTTCTCCATTACGTATTTATTATTGACAACCTCATCTTCTTTCTCAGCTATTTCCTTCATTATGTCCTGATCACAAGTTAATTTAAGCATTATCTTTCTTATAAGGTCTTTGTTGTCTGTCCCCTGTGTGGCACATATCCACGTACCTCCCATAAAAAAGCTCTGTGGTCCCTTAGTTATACCATATCCGGCATTAAGAGGTACGCTTTCTGTGTTGCTGTCATTTATCATTGAATTAATCATCTGAGGTGTCATAAAATAGCAAAATGTATCTTTTCCTCTATAAAAATCTTTTTTCCACTCATCACTTAATATATCACACGTTCCCGTTTCGCCTTCATTCACAAGTTTTTTGGAATCGATGATCCATTTCATAACATTATCATCAATATTTATCCTTCCATTTTTTACCCACTTAGAAGACATGCCAGACACGTATGCACTATATGTATCATTAGCCGATGGTGTGATTTTATATCCTTTTTCCTTCATTTTTTTAGCTGTCTTAATAAACTCATCCCAGTTACCTACTGCCTTCTGAACCTTCTTAGGATTATCTGAGCCAAGTACCTTTTTTGCTATATTGCGATTATATATAACCACTCCCGGACAACTCTGCCATGATACACCTCTTTGTACTCCCTTTGAATCAGTCATTAATTTCTTCGTATATGTATACTGACCGGAGGTACTATCTTTTTTTATACCTATATCATCCAGTGACATTGCATATTCTGAATCTGCATACTTTGATGCATAATCGCCTTTCACCAGAAAAATGTCTATCTTGTCCTCTGGTGATGCACCCTTCTGACGCTTTAAAGCAGTATCCAGTTCATTCTGATAAATGTCACTATCACCTTCCGTTATAGTCCAGTTGACAGTGATATTTCCTATCTTTCCCGTAGTATCATCAATCTCTTTATACCCCGGATAATAATTTTTAAGGCAGCTTAGAAACTCATCATCATTACAAAATATATTTAATTCATCGCCTTCTTTTGTTACTTCCGACTTTCCCGTAGATTTGGGTATATTTTTCTTCTTGACCAGTAAACTTTTACACCCAACTATCAATACAGCTGTAACTGAAAGACAGAGCAGTAAGCCCATTATTCTCTTTTTCATCGGCTTTCCTCCACAAATATTTGTATATACTGTAATTATACATTATATTTGGCAATATTTCATATTTTTTCGATACAAAATTTTACAGGTTAGTAACAGTTCAGCCATATAAATAATAGATAGTATTCGAGCTTGCTCGGTATACTATCTATTATTTATATGGTAGAATAGCCTTTCATTCACGTAATGAATAAAACAAAAGCTGCAACGCAGCGACTGACAGCTTTAGGTCGTAAGGAATCCTCCCACTTTTAGTGGGTCCCTCCTTAGGACAACTGCTGGCAGGTTTTATGAATGTAGTGAATGGAAGGCTGAACTGTTACGATCTTATTGTCTCTATTCTTTTTTGCATCAATACAATTAATTTTTCCTGACATTCAGAATTTAATTTTGAACCGTTTATACATTCAATAAATTTTGACTCTTTTGAAAGAATATTTTGTATCATTTTCTCTGCCGCATTTTTCTTTATATCACAATAATCAGCCAGACAAAAGAAGTCTTTTCTTGTCAAATTTTTCTTCTTTCGGTTTAAAACTAATGCCATCTCATCCGTATCCTCTGGAAGTATAACATTTACCGGTAAAAAATCATATGCTCTAGATAATTTACCAAACAAAACAACATTTAACAAATCAGCTTCGCTGGCATATGTATATGAAATCTGCATATGTGTTAGGTCAGGCGGAATCAGATTTTCTTTTATAGCATCCGTATGAATACGATAATTTATTTTAGAAAGTTCCCTATTGAGATTCCAATTAATTGATAAACGACTATTCTCCTCTGTTTTCAACCTTTTATAATCTTGAATAACATACAGTTTAAACTCCGGCGAAATCCACGATGCAAATTCGAAAGCTATATCTGTATGTGCATAAGTGCCACCATATCGTCCTGCTTTGCTGACTATTCCAATTGCTCTTGTATTGTCAATCCACTTTTTAGGAGACATAGTAAACGCATTTGCACCCGCCTGATTTTTAAACACCTCGAATTCGAGGTGTTTAAAATCCGTATTATGCAGACTTTCCCATAATCCTAAAAACTCTATCACATCACGATTGCGCATCCAATTTTGAATAACCGCAGTAGGATCATCGCTTTTATATCTCGCAATATCAGTCAATGAAATAAATTCATTATCAAAATCTTCTGTATAAATTCCTATGTCTATTCCATTTGCATGAATTGTCTCCTTAATCAATTTCCCCATATTTTCTCCTTCACATATTTATTAAAAATCATAATACAATTCTACATTAACCAATTTACTGTTTATCATGCGACTCGTTTTATCATCTTCTTTTACACAATTTCTAATAATTTTGTCACTGGCTCCGGTTAATTTTTTTATAACAGAATCACTTAATCCAGTTTGAATCATTTGCGAAATTCCGTATTTAATAATTGAAGTAACACTGGTCAAATTAATAATCATATATAAATAATCTGGAATTCCTGAAGATGATGTCGTCTCTCCCCATTGTTGATATTTCACATCAACAAAAATAAATTCTGGCAAATTATTATTTTTACATTTTATATATTCTTCAATCCTTTTCATTTGCTCTGCAAGACCAACAGGAAGTCGTAAATCATAATTGTTGATTTTAATATAATTTCTTTTTTTATCATACTGATTCCACCTAATTTTTCTCAACTCACGATAAGTTATTCCATAAATTAACATAAATTTTATTCCCAATGCCGCCATTGCTTTCCTAAATTCGCCATCTTTATCCCAAAGTATTTCGTCCTTTAATTGTTCATCCGACCAATTTAATAAATCATACGCTTGATTACGAGTTAATGCATCCTGCTCTATGTTTCCCTCCAAATAATCAGACTCTTCTATATATTGCATCATCTTCTTCATATACGTATTTTCTCTGGAACGATTGTAAGAAATCGATGCAAATAAATTAGGATTTTCTATATCCGTCTCCATTCTTATATAATTGAATAATTGTGCAATTGCAGTTGAGTACTTTTTTGCAGAATTCTTACTTTTATACACTTTTCTGACTTCTACATTATATTTCAAGCTATTTAATAAAAATTTCACATCAATTCCTTGAAAAGTTACCCAATTACTCTCTGAATTAAGATCGATTTTCATTTCCTCACTTAAATAATAGATAAAATTATTGACATCATTACGATAATCCCCATAATTCAATAAAAAATCATTTGATATTTTTATAAAATTCATTTTTATCTCCATATTTTTTTATTTTTATTGTAATATAATTATTCATTTTGTCAACAATATAATTCGTTATATCACAAAACCCCCCTCCAGGAAACCATTATCCTGAAGAGGGGCTTCATTATTTCTATTCTATTGTGCTACCTTCAACACGGTTGCTCTATTTATCAGCAATAGCTGCCTGTGCTGCTGTTCGTCTTCAGAGTAAATGTTTGCCAACATCGCTTTATTGCCATTACTGTATATTCCCAAGCTACTTCTATCAGTTTGAGAAACCGTATAATTGTTAACTCTCCCTGACACTTTCATTATAGCATCATCGGGAGATATATTCAACCTCCAGACAAAATAATCTTGATGTACCTCTATCTCATCCACAAAATCATCTATAATTTCATCTGGAAGATGTGCTGTATCGAACTTAAAATCCCGTTCTATTCCAGCCTTTAATAACTGTATTTTCTTTTCGTACAGATCTTCTTCTAGGTCTTCCTGTTCATCATATTGGGCAAATTCCTCCTGCAATTTCCGTTGCTCTTTAAGCAATTGTTCTCTTTTCTCGTCATATCTTTCCTTTTCAATCTCTCCATTCATTCGCATATTAAGGAGATTGTCATAACGGTTATTCCACTTTTCCATTTTTCTTTGTAATGCCTGATAATCAGCAAGTCGTGTATTTTCAACTTGTTCCTCACAACAAGTATCAATCATGTCATTACAAATTTTTATAATTGCTTTCTTATCACCCCAAAACTTTTTGAAGATAACATCTGCCATAGCCTCCAGTTTCCAGCGAGGCACAATTTTAATATCGCAGCATCCTTCTATGCTAAGTCCTTTCTTGAGGCGTGTTTTGATACTGCCGCCTTTAACCTGTCCATAGCACTGGTACGCCCATTGCTTTGGCTTATCTTTGCCTGTGTGCCATACAACTCGATTAAATGTATTTCCACATTGGCATTTTAACTTACGGCACCAAACATCAGGGGATCGTTTTACTCCTCTTCTTCGTTCTCCGCTTTCTCCCGTTTTCAGATGCACTGAATTTGCATCTATAATTTTTTGTGCTTGTTCAAATTGTTCCTTAGATATGATCGGCGTATGTGTTCCTTCGACCACTATCTGATCCACATCTCCGAAATTGTTTATTTTCTTTTGTTCCAGAAAATCCGGAACATACTGTTTTCTATATACAATAACTCCACAGTAAAATGGATTTTTTAAAATCCTTGTAATGTTACTTGGATGCCAGCGTTTTAAACCAGTCGCTGTCAAATGATTCTCCGCTTCTAACTGATAGCAAATCTTTGTGGCTCCATTTCCCTCAACATATAAATCAAAGATTCTTCTAACAGTTGCCGCTTGTTCTTCATTTATAACCAGTTCCTTCCCAATACGATCATAACCCAATATATTTCCATTTCCATACAGGACACCGTTTTCAAAAGATACCTTTTGCCCTGCTTTTACTCGTTGGGAAATCTTTTTACTTTCATTTTGAGCCATTGTAGCCATAATCGTTAGACGAAACTCTCCATCCTCATCTTTAATTGTCCAGATATTGTCCTCCGTAAAATACACTTCAACCCCTTGTCGTTTCAGTATTCTTGTTTGTTGCAATGTATCTACAGTATTTCTAGCAAATCTAGACACTTCTCTGGTTATTATCAGATCAAATCTGCCTGCCGCAGCATCTTCCATCATCCGAATAAAGCTACGTCTCTTCTTTACAGATGTTCCGGTAACTCCCTCGTCTATATATTTATCGTACAATTCCCACTCCGGATGTCTTTCCAATATGTCATCATAATATTGAATTTGATTTTCCAAAGCAGAAATCTGTGCTTCATGCTCTGTAGAAACACGCGCATATATAGCTACCGTCCTTTTTTTCTCCAAAGCAAATATCTCCTTCTATTTTTTACTCTTTTTTATATCACATATAGTAACATCATCTGTTATTTTTTTCAAGTATTTTATTCTCATATTTTCTTGTCATTTTTTCATAAGCCGTTCGAGAGATCTTCCCATCTTCACAGCATTTCTTCATTATATATAACGCTATGGTATGATTTATCTGATCTGTTGTATATTCTGTCAATTGCTTATTGACATTTTTTATCTGCACTTCAAATACCTCCTTCTCAATTTCCGCTTGCAACAACTTACAATTCAAATATTATATGTTCTCGCAAACAGAAATTTTAATTATCTCCAGTTGAAATCACCGGTCACTGTAGTTAGCAGCACACTCTGGACTCGCACCATCTCTTATAGACCATAAAGGGAGTATCATTATCATAGAACAGTCGCAACCACGAAATCACCACAATTCCTCTTTTGCATGGATGTTATCGCTCCCGGCATCTCACATCAGGCAGATCAATCAAAAGAATACCTGATAAGCTATCTCCTTTGTGTCTGCCCTACCGATCCTGGCGCATCTGCGGCACGGCGCAATGCGTAACTGTTCCTTACGTCCAGTGAAATCATCGTATTCAGTTGTCCGTGTCCTGACAGGATATGTTCCCTGTGGACACATCTAAAGTATAAATGAGTATTTTTCTCTTGTATAGAACACATATATCGAATATTACTCCCGATTTATCGGTGTATATAGATAAAAAAGGTACTCCGATTTTTTCAGAATACCTTTTAACTAGATTGACATTTATCATTACCATCTTCCTCTAGTAATGCCTTTATGTAACCTTCTATACTTCCTTTTCGTCTATCTGATAATTTACGATAATTCTTTATAATCCATACTTCACTCTTCTCCTCAAGACATACTGTATTGCTGTTGTCATCAAAAAGATCTGAAACTGGCACTCCCATTCCCTGAGCAATTTTTCGAATATTGCTTTCCCTCACATCATAATCTTCTTTTTGAGCCAAACTCCATAATGTGCTTTCTGGGATTCCACTTCTTTTTGAAAACTCATAGCGTGTCATACCCGTTTCAGCCAAAAATTCAAGATACTGGTTTCTAACAGACTTACTAATGGCAGACACCCCCTTTTTCCTCTATGACAAGTATAACTTGACATAAGAAAAAGATATAGAACATATATTGCGGAGTATTTGTCCGATTTATCGGTGTATACTTTTTAATTTTTTTCTCTCGTCTTAAGACATGCACAAAACAAGAAAAAGAGAAAAGATACTGGTCATTCTGCATCTTTTCTCTTAAACAAATTATCCCCCTACCAAATTGGGGTGGTTTTACCATACTTAAAATAGTGTAACACTCTATTATAATACTGTATATTTTTTTAATTGATTACCTAATACTCCAAGCATAATTTCTCCAATCCTATGTCAGTGTGGTTTAACCACATCTAAAAAGTACCTTATTACCATTTTTACTTTTTATAAGTATGGTTATAACATACTTATAGGAGGTGGCGTTATGGCTCTCAACCCAAAACAGTTTGGTATCATTATAAAAAATGCCCGTATGGATAAAAAACTCACACAAGCTGAATTAGCAGAAATTCTTGACCTTTCCTTATCTTATTTAAAAGATTTAGAACGATTCAAGAACACGCCAAGTCTTGAAGTTTTTGCTAAAGCCATACAATACTTCAATTTGTCTGCCGATACTGTAATTTATCCAAATAAAAATTTGAATAACAGTACATATCAAAAAATAGAAAGACGATTGCTGCAATGCGATGAAAAACAACTCAAGATTATCCTCGCACTGACAGAAGCTGTCCTATCGGTCGATGACACTTCTATAGATAATTCTGACATTTAAGTTTTACTCTAAAATTCAAGGTTCGTTTTATCATAAAATGAACCTTTCTATTTTTTCATATAATCTAAAAATTCATTTACTGTATTGTCTTTTTCAATCATTCCCATACCGCTTAATAAAAATATACAATCTACATATCCCTGGCAGTATGCCTGTTGTGCTTCTAATGACGCATCGTCTTCTAAATATTCTATCCATTCCTGAATGACCCTCCTTTCAGTTTCTTCCATATGACTCATTTGTTCTTCTACAACAATCCGAGCTTTTTCCAGTTCTTTTTTAATCCTCTGCTGTTCTGGCATTTGAACCATATTTTTCTGCGACAAACTCTCACAACGCAATTGCTGCATAAATCCTGCCACTCGATTCCATATCC
>JALERT010000086.1 GCA_022764445.1 Lachnospiraceae bacterium
TATAAACATTAATTACTTCATCTTTTTTATCCTCAGAAATAAATTGCTTTATCTGTGAATAGTACTGGCTTTCCTTTGTTTCATCATCCTGAAGCTCTTTTACAATCGATGACACTTTGTCTGCCTTAATATCCTGTGCAATATCCTCCATGTCACTGCTTAATGATGTCATAAGTGATTCAACATTTGACTGTACGGATGCTATCTGGTTTTTCTCGTCATCAGGTGCATAAACGATATATGTCATAAGGGACTGTACTTTTTTATGTTCTGTTCCATACATGCTGATATCTATACATTTATTAGAATAGTTTTCCATCACTTTATCATAACCGTCGCCAATCTTTTTCATGTTATATATACTTGCAACTCCGGCAACTATATATAATATAACAGCGACAACACATGCAAGTATTATCTTTTTTCCAAGACCGTACTTTTTCTTACTCATTCTTCTTCCTCCTCTTTTTCTTCTTCCTCTTCTTTATCGTCAGTACCATTAATAAGTTTATCAGGATCAAGCAGTAATCTTACTTCATCATCATTTCTGCCTATACCAAAAACATATTTTCTTGCCTGTGATTCTAAGTCACTTACACTCGGAGGTGGTGTTATTTCTTTTTCAGAGAAAGCAGAAACACCATCTATTTCATCAACAATAAGACCTATGACAGTAGACTTTACATCGATAACAATAACGCTTGTCCTGTCGTTATATTCTAACGGCTCCATTCCAAATCTTATACGAACGTCGATAACAGGAATAACCTTTCCCCTGAGATTTATAAGACCTATGATGAAATCTTCTGTATCAGGAACCTTTGTAACCTGCTGAAGTCCTATTATTTCATTTACATATTTTATTGATATACCAAATATCTCAACTCCACATTTAAACGTCATAAACTGTTCTTTAGGGACTTCTTCAATTTCATTATCGTCCTCTACCGCTTCAGTTATCTCTTTCTTTTCAGTTTCCTCAGCCATATGAACCTCCATTCTTTTACATCATAATAAGTCCTCCGGCATCAAGTATAAGACTTATGCTGCCGTCTCCAAGCTGTGTACAGCCTGATATTCCTCTAACCTTTTTAATATAAGAAGGAATTGGTTTAACAACTATCTCCTGTTCTCCCTCAAGCTTATCAACAAAGATTGCAAGCTTTCTGTCTTCATGGTTAATTATTATAACTATACCTTCTTCTATATCTTCTACTGCATTGTCTATATGATAGAATTTATTGAGTCTGACAAGCGGATAACAGTCTTCACGTATCATAACGTATTCTTCACCATCAGGCTCTATAATGAGTTTATCCTTTGTTATTCTGATAAATTCTGTTACGTTATTAGTAGGTGTTACAAATTTGGTTCCACCCACCGAGAATATGATACCATCTATAATCGCAAGAGTGAGAGGAATCTTCATCGTCATGGTTGAGCCTTTTCCTTCAACACTTTCTATATCCAGGACACCGCCTACTTCCTGAATATTCTTGACAACGACATCCATACCTACGCCTCGTCCGGAATACTCTGTAACTTCTTTCTTAGTTGAAAATCCAGCAAGAGTTATAAAGTTAAATACTTCTTTATCCGTAAAGTCTTTCTCTGATTTATTACCAAGAAGACCATTGGCTTTTGCCTTTTCAAGAATATCCTTTCTGCTTAGGCCTTTACCATTATCAGATACGGATATCCAGACCTGACCGCCTTCACTCTTAGCTTCAAGAACTATCTTGCCTTTTTCTTTTTTGCCAAGCTCTGCTCTCTTTTCATTGCTCTCTATACCATGATCTACAGAGTTTCTTATAAGATGCATGAGTGGATCAGATATATGCTCAATGATATTTTTATCAACCTCTGTATCTTCACCTATTACTTCTAACTCTATATCCTTGCCAAGCTTCTTTGAAGTATCGTATACTATACGGTTCATCTTCTGGAATGTATTCTTAAGTGGCATCATTCTCATAGCCATTATTGCATCCTGAAGCTCCGAAGTTATTTTGGAAAGCTGGGCTGCTGACTTCTGGAAGTTGGTAAGATCAAGTCCAGGTACTTTAAGGTCCGGATTTTGTAGAACTACTGCCTCTGCAATTACAAGCTCCCCGATAAGATCCATCAAAAGGTCCATCTTCTTTATATTGACGCTTATAAAGCTCTGAGCCTCTCCCTTTTTGGCAACAGGTTTTTTAGCTTTAGCCGGCTTCTTATCAGCTCCGCCACTTCCTTTATCTGATTTATCTTTTTTATTTTCAGATTTTTCCTTACCCTCATTTTCATTTAACTCTATGCTGTGAGGCTTCTGGCTTTCTACAAGTATAGTAGGCTGCTCTATAGGAGCTGTAAGAACTTCACCTGCACTTGATGCAGGAGTCTCTGCTTCTACACAGAAGTCAAGGAAATCGTCACTTGAACATTCTTTTATCTCTACATTTTCTATCCCGGCACTTGAATTGATAAGTTCCATTATCCTCTGTGGACCTTCCGTAGTCTGAAGTGCTATCTTAAAACCAAATTCAAGTACGACATTGGCACTCTCCGGATTGGAAATGATATCAGAAGGCGTAAATAAAATATCCTCTGCTATCCCTTTAAGCGAATTGACAGCCATGTATGCCCTTATATTGGCCATCTGTATGTCTTTGCAATATGTAATATATATACTGTAGAATTTACTGTCGTCAGATGCGACAGGTGCAATATAAAATCTAGGCTTTTCCTGAAGCGGTGTTGGCTCAGGTACAGGAGCCTCAGGTGCTGCATTCTGTATCTTCTTCAAGAATACGTCAAGCTCATCTATTAAAGATGATGAATCACCATCAGGCTCTTCCCCGTCTTTAATTTTATCTAATTCAGCTGTAATAAAATCTGCTACCTCTAACACATAATCCACAAGTTTTTCATGTGGTACATTTTCCGGATGGCTTTCTCTTATGAAGTAAAATATATCTTCAAGCTTATGAGACAATGTAGCTATATTCTGATACATCATTACGGCTGATGAGCCTTTGATCGTATGCATTATACGGAATATCTCATTTACATGGTCTTCATCAAATTCTCCGGCATCTTTACTGTCGAGGCATATGTTCTGAAGGTTCTCAAGACCCTGTTCCGTCTCAAAAAGGTACATGTCCAGCATTCCTTCAGTAATCATGTCATCTCCCATAGCACTCTCCATTCCTGCATGATATTACATGCATTTTTATCATTAACTAAGGTATAAGCTCTAATTTGCGAAGTACACTTTCAAACTTCACCTGATCGATTGGTTTACCTGCATATGCAACACATCCAAGATCAAATGCTTTATTAACGTTAGATCCTTCATTTAAAGCTGTTGTCATTATAATCTTTGCTCTTTTTTCTTCAGGAATATTTCTTTCCTGCTCTATGTCTCTGATTGCTTTAAGTGCCTGATAACCATCAAGTGCAGGCATCATTATATCAAGACAAACAAGATCATATGGAGTATCAGCATCAAGCGCCATAAGAAAGGCATCCACTGCTTCCATACCATCTACCGTTATATCACATTCTCCATATTTCGATAAAAATTTAAGCATAAATTTTCTGCTTGCAAAATCATCCTCTGCAATAAGTATTCTCATAATCTGCTCCTCCTTAAAATAAAATGTTTTATCATTAATCTGTTAATTATGGCATTGAATTAAGTGTACTGTATATCTTTGCAGCCACATTTTCAAGTGGACACTGGTGTTCAACTGCCCCAATATCATAAGCAACCTTTGGCATTCCATATACCACGCAGCTTTTTTCATCTTCTCCTATGGTGTGCGCCCCTGCTTTTCTCATTGCAAGAAGTCCTTTTGCTCCATCGGAACCCATGCCTGTAAGAATAACACCGACTGCATCACTTGCTGCTGCCTTTGCAACTGACTTAAATAACACATCAACTGAAGGTCTGTGCCCGCTTACCTTTTCATCATCAAAGCACTCTACGCGGTACAGGCCGCCAACTCTGGTAAGCTTCATGTGTTTATCTCCGGGTGCAATTAGGACTTTTCCTCTCTCCAGTATATCACCATTTTCAGCTTCTTTAACTGCAACTTTACATTGATTATCAAGTCTCTCTGCATACATCTTTGTAAATCCGGGTGGCATATGCTGTACAATAACCGTACCCGGTATATCGGTATTAAATCTCTTTACTACTTCAAATATGGCCTCTGTACCACCTGTTGATGCTCCTATTGCAACAACTTTATTTTTATATGTTCTGTCAGTAGAATTAACTTTAATTCCCTCTGATTTTTTATATTTGCCGACTTTAACGGTTGATGCTGTCCTGACCTTTAAAATAAGTTCATCCTTAACCCATGATTCAAACTCTCTCTGACTAAGATTCTGTGGCTTATTTACAAAATCCACAGCACCGTACTTCATGGCATCAAAAACCTTTGAGTCAAGTGAGCTTAACATTATTGTTGGTATAGGATACTGTGGCATAAGCTTTCTCAGAAAATCTATTCCATTCATTCTCGGCATCTCTATATCAAGTGTCATAACATCAGGTTCAAACCGAAGTATCATATCTCTCGCCTGGTATGGATCTCCGGCGGTGGCAACTACGGTTATGCCGGGCTCCGAATCAAGCACCTCTGAAAGCATCTTTCTAAATACCATAGAATCATCCACAACAAGTACCTTTATATCTCTCATACACATTCACCCCTGCTACATCTTTCGATAAATTGAAGGCCGGACATACTTAAAACCCGATGATGTCCTGTCAATGCTTTCCGTAGTTCCTATAAAAAGATATCCACCGTCTTCCATATGATTATATATCCTTTTTAATAGTGCGGATTTGGTATCTTCATCAAAATATATCATTACATTTCTAAGAAATACAACCTGAAATTTTCCTTTAAATGTTATCTCATCCATAAGGTTAAAACGCCTGAAACACACATTATCTCTAATCTCCTGTGTCACTGTATAAGCATTTTCTCCCGTCTTTTTAAAATAACGCCTTTTCCAGTTTGCAGGTAACGGTTCAATCTGTTCTTCCATATATGTACCTTCTTTAGCCTTCATAAGCACCCTGCTGGAAATGTCTGTTGCCAGAAGTTGTGTATTCCATGTCTTGTCAAGACCGAAATAATCATTTAAGACCATTGCAATTGTGTAAGGTTCCTCACCTGTGGAAGCTGCTGCCGACCATATTCTTACGTCATGGCTTGATGCTTCTTTTTCTCTTATCCATGGAAGTACATACTTTATCATATATTCAAAGTGAACAAATTCCCTCATAAAAAATGTGTGATTTGTAGTAAGTATATTTATAAGATTAGAAGCTTCGGGACCTGTTGGATTATTTTTTATCTTCTGAATAAACTCACCATAACTCTGATAATCATTGCGTATAAGATAATTCTCAAGCCTGCCTGTGATAAGCAATCTTTTTTGTCCAAGCTCTATGCCATAATTATTTCTTACATACTCTACTATCCATTGAAATTCACCATCTGTCAGTTCCAAACCGTCACCTTCTCTCTAGCTATAGTCTTGTATTCTTTAGTTATTTGCGAATTGCCTGACAGTAAGCGTCAAGCCCCGTCTGTACAGTAACTAAATTATAACTTAACTATTGAGTAATCAGTCCTTCCATCATCCTCAATAGTCATAACAGCATAAGTAGGCTGATGACCATCCTGACGCGGCTTTGAAATGCTTCCCGGATTGAGTACTGTTACATCCGAATAATGCTCGAGAACAGGCTCATGTATATGGCCAAACATTACTATATCGGCTCCATTAGCCTTTGCCATTTCCTTCATTTCTCCAATACCATACTTACCGCCATATCTGTGACCATGCGTTATAAATGCCTTATGATTTCCTATATCTATAATCTTAGCAGTCTGAAGTCCTGATGGTCCGTCGCAGTTTCCTTTAACCATCTCCACAGGACATTTAACAAGGCCTTTTATTATATCAGGATCACACTCCATGTCGCCAAGATGTATCATCATATCATGAGTTTCTCCCATATTGGCAATTGCCTTTCTAAGATTGGTATTATTACCATGTGAGTCACTTACTATTAATATCTTCTTTGACATTAAATCCTCCCTGAAAATCACAAAAGATTTTCTTCTTTAAGCTTCTTATACATAGCTGTCAATGCTTTTCCCCTGTGGCTTATCTTATTCTTTTCCTCAGGTGAAAGCTCTGCTGTAGTACATCCTCTTTCCGGCAGATAGAATATAGGATCGTATCCAAAACCATTACTTCCCTTTTCTTCATATCCGATCTGTCCTTCTATTGTACCCCTTGTCGTTATGCTTCTGCCATCTGGCAGAACACAAGCTATGACGCAGACGAATCTTGCACTTCTTTCTTCTCCCACAGCATCTTTAAGCTCATCTATAATATGGTTATTCTTCACAGTGTATGGTGTATCCTCACCCAAATACCTCGCTGAATATACCCCAGGGGCTTTATCCATGTAATCAACCTCAAGACCGGAGTCATCGGCAAGAACCATAGTTCCTGTAAGCTTTGATATGGTGGATGCCTTAATAAGTGCATTTTCTTCAAACGTCTTACCATCTTCAACTATTTCAACATCCTGAAGATTTTCATCCTTAAGGGAAACTATCTCTACATTCTCACCACCAAGAATCTGTCTTATCTCTTTCATCTTCCCTTCATTACCTGTAGCAACAATTATCTTTTTCATATATCCCTCCATTTATAATCATCCATAAGAAAATCAGGTCACAAAAACTTGTACGCTTCCACTATAGCATTATATATTCCATGTGCTATCTTTCTTCTTCCACTTTTGCTAACTATGTATCTGAGATCTGATTTATCAGTTATATAACCTGTTTCTATTATAGCAGTCGGAACTTTAGAATGATGCATAAGATAAAGATCCTCTCTCTGAATGATTCCTCTGTTCCTTATACCAACATTATCAGAAACATTATCGGAAAGCAGCTTGGCAAGCTTTTTGTTGGTCAGCTTTTTTCTTCCTGTTTTACGTTTGGAAAATAAAGCCTCAGATCCGTTTGCTGTACTTGTCCATTCGTCAGATGCATTACAGTGTATGCTTATCATCATATCAGCATCCATTTCATTAACAAGTTTAACTCTTTCCTTTTTACTTACATACTTATCGCTAAGCCTTGTATAGTACGCCGTAATGTCGCTTTTATCAAGTATATCCTTAAGCTCTTTTACAATAAGTAACGTATAATCTTTCTCATTTATTTTCCCGTCAAATGATACTGCACCTTCATCATCTCCGCCATGACCGGCATCTATGACAATAACTTTTCCACCCGCCTTACTAGATTTCAACGGTTCATACTGTGTGTTATTATTTTTATCAACAATATTCATATCTGACTTATCATATCCCTGTCCGGCTTTAACATTTATACTTTCTCTGCCTGCCGTCATACATGAATATATGACACATACTGTCACAACTGATAAAAGCAGTAAAAAACACTTAAAAGTAAGGCTTCTCCATTCTTTTTCTTTCATCTCAACCTCATCCTATGTAATAATGACAATTTATATCATGCCACCTTTAGAAGTATACAATATATCAGCCTCTCTTGCAACTTCTGACTGCATAACAATTCCCCTGCGCAATTATTTTTTGACACATCGCTTTATATATGATATTATTAGTAGACTTATACACTGATATATGTGTTATAATTTACCGTTAACGCCCATATCATTTTACACAAGGAGGAGAAAGAAATGTTTTGTAAAAATTGTGGCACACAGGTACCTGATGGTACAAAGTTTTGTCCTGAATGTGGAGCAGAGCTTACATCACCGGCAGATAATGATGCCGGACAGATTAGTGGAACCATTCAGACGGAAACTATTCAAAAGACACCTAAGAGAAAGTTTTCTTTAAAATGGGCATTGCTTATTGTCGCAGTCCTTTGTGTTGGTACAGCAGCACTTGCAGCGCCAAAGATTATCCATAAAATTAAAGTAGCTTCAATGTCGCCTGAAGAATACTATCGTTATGTAGAAAAAAATAATCTAAATGCGCATCTTGATGCTTTATTATCCGGTTATGACATGAGTCTCGAGCAGATGAAGAAAGATACTTATGGAGCTCACCAGACAATGAAGCTTGATCTTTCTGATACTGCAAAATCCCTTTTAAGTGCAACAGGTGTTGATTTTACAAACCTAAAAACAATCGAGATTGCGCTTGACTCAAGCATGAATAAAGATAAAATCGGATATAAGGCAGCTCTTATGTCAGAAGACGAACAGCTTATTGCTGCCAATGTCATTATGGATGGTAAAGCCGGCGATATGTATATTCAGATACCGGAATTTTCAGAAAGCTATATCCGTATTCCATCTGATCAGCTCAGTGAATCATCAGACTCATCAGATGTATCAAAATCTATTAAAACCATGACTGATTTAGGCGACAAAATGCCTTCACGTAAAGAAATCAACGAAATAACTGATTTATGCATTGATACTGCTCTTAATGATCTTACCAATATTAAGGAAGAAAAAGATGCAAACGTTTCTGCCGAAGGAATTGATGAGAAAACTACGAACTATGTCATAACATTAAATCAGAAAGATGCCCAGAAGTGTGTTAAAGATGTTGCTGGTAAACTTAAAGATAATAAGACACTTAAAGATGTTATAACAAGATTTGACGAAGAAGCATATACATCATTCACAGAAGCTGTTGACGATCTTAATTCTGACTCTGACAATGATACTTCTGAGAATGCAGAGTCACTTCGCATGACAGTTTCAATTAATGATTCAGATACTATTATCGGAAGAAATATCGAAGCGTTAGATGCTGACGGAAATGTTACAGTTGGTTTATCATACTATATTCCTTCAGACAAAAATAAATTTGGATTTAATTTTACTATTAATAACAAGTCAGAAAAAATAGCAGAAGTGAAGGGTACAGGAAATATTAAATCAGATGTACTTAATGCCGACTTATCTGTTGTATCAGACAAAGCAGTTGAAGCATTAGGTAACTCTGATAAAGGAAATGAACTTGCTAAGATTAAAATAGAGGATTATGATTATTCAAAATCAGACAAAGCTAAGAGCTCAGGTAAGTTTACTGTATCTGCATCAAATATTATACCTCAGATAAATGGTTATTCTCTTATTTATGAATTTGATGTTGATGGTTTATCTTCAAACCAGAAAATACATGTTATGGCAGGTAAGGATAAATTTGCCTCACTTACACTTGACAGTAAATCATCAACGGATTATAAAGCGGAAATCCCTGGTGATTCTGACAAAGTTATTGATTCAACAGATTCAGACGGAATGGCTTCATACGCTGATATGACAAAAGTCCAGTCAGTCTTATCTAATATGTTTACAAAGCTCGGACTAGATTCATCTGTTATTGATTCACTCTTTGGAATGAGCATGGGTGGTTCATCAGACAGCTTTGATGACTCTAACTCATAACTTAATTCGGATGATTACGAGTAATAAATAAATAATTTTTAATAACAAAAAGGGAACATATCAAAATAGATTTTATGGTATTATGATATGTTCCCTTATTTGTTATATTGTATAACTTTATGGTCTTCTGTCCCCAAAAACTCTCTATCGTCTTCCTATATAATCCAAAAAGAAGCACATACAGCTTGCAACCTCATCAGTTTCATTTCTATATATATGAACCTGATCCGTCTCAAATCTGTATACCTGTTCCTTTGAAACCTGCTGGATGTGACCATGACATTCAACAGTTAAAACACCGCTAATTACTGTAAGATATTCTCTTGTATCTTCTCCATGGCTTCCGCTTACATATGTCCCCCCTGGTTCAACGTCAATTCTGTATATCTCTACGAACTGGGAATCTTCATATGGAAAACAAGTCCATACTTTATATTGTCCCTCCAGTTCTTTTGTAGGAACCATCTGCTCAGGACTGACTAAGCAGTAGTCGAGTCTTGGTGCTTCAATCAGATTTTGAAATTTTATCCTTAACCCACTTGTGATTTTACCTAAAACCCCTAATGACGGATTGGCATTCCCTTTTTCTATCTGAGCAAGCATACTTTTACTGACACCTGTCTGCTCTGATACCTGATCAAGACTCATCCCCTTGGATTGACGTATCCTTTTTAAATTTACAGCTACATTATGTGATAAATAATCCATTCTTTTCCCCTTAAAGTGCAAAACGGTAAAGCATTTCAATATCCTGTTTTCTTGAGCTTCTTGGATTTACCATTATATTACCGCTCTTCATGGCATCATCAGCCATCGCACTGATTTTACTTTCTATTTCTTCTTTTGTAACTTCACCTGTTTTACTTGCATTATTAACAGCAATTGTTAAGTTTTCAGGTATGCCTATATCATTACACAAATCTTTAATAGCGTCAACAAGCATCATTGGCTCAAATTCATCTTTATATGCTTTTACAGGATTAATGTAATTATATATATTAAAATACTTACCTGAATCCGCCAGTGCATTGTACTCTGCAACTACAGGCAGCAACACAGCATTAGCGACACCATGTGGTACATCAAAATATGCACTTACAGGATGACTCATTGCATGTACATTTCCAAGTCTTGCAAAAGAGAATGCAATTCCGGCAAATAAAGAACCAACAAGCATCGCCTCGGCAGCCTCAATATTGGTTCTGTCTGCCACAAACTTTCTAATATTGCCACCTATAAGTTCCATCGCTTTTTCAGCCATGGCATCAGAAAATGGTGAAGCATCTTTTGATATATAAGCTTCCTCTGCATGGATAAAAGCATCAATGCCACATGCAGCGGCAACACTTGCAGGAGCTGTAGTTATAAGTTCGGCATCAAGTATTGCATATGTAGGCAAAATCTCGTAACTAAATACCGTAAGCTTATAATCTCTGCTGTGATCTGTAATAACAGAAAATGCCGTAACCTCAGAGCCTGTACCGGCAGTTGTAGGAATTGCAATCAGCGGAATTATTGGTCCTGGCACTTTGTGAGCACCCTCATAATCTGTTATGCTTCCGCCGTATTTTGCTACAACTCCTACAGCTTTAGCCACATCCATAGGTGAACCTCCACCTAATGTTACGATAAAGTCAGCACCTGATGATTTAAATTGTTCTGTAGCTTTTTCTACTGTTGTAACTGAAGGATTTGCTTCAATATCTGTAAAATCGTCAACATCTATACCTACTTCTTTAAGATAACCTGCGACCTTGTCAACAATTCCCATCTTCTTAAGATTAGGACCTGAAATTATCATTGCATGTTTTCCGCCAAGTTTAATAGTAATATCCTTTATATTTTTAACGCTTCCTTTTCCCACTGTTATATTCTGTGGAATTGAAAAATTAAATTCGTTCATTTTCTTATCCTTTCTTTTAATAATTCACTTCGTTCATTTTATTCGTAACGGCAGGATTGACTTAATCAATCCTGCCAAATCGTTGTAATCATTTCAAATTATTTATGCCTTTGCCATAAGAACTCTTTCAATTGCAGCATCAATTACTGCATCAAGTTCTTCATCATCTGCTTCAGGCATCAGTGTTGCAGCATCTTCATCAGATATTATTTCAACAAGAGAACCAAACTTTTCTTTATACTTAATCTTACATATTATAAAGAATACAACTCCCAGTAAAATCCATGCTCCAACCATTGCCCATTCCTGTATAACAAGACTTCCGCCCGAACCAGGTATACAGTACATAAGCACCATAAACCCTGACATAAGTACTGCCATTATACCAACAAATCTGTACGCTTTTACCTTGTATGGTCTATTCATGTCAGGTTCCTTTTTACGTAAAATCAGGAACGAAAGTGATACCATACAATACGCAAGACAACATCCAAAATTACCGGCATCACATATCCAAACCATCATAGCTCTGCCTGCAAATGGTGCCAGCATTGTTAAAGCACCAATTAAAATAAGTGCATTAACAGGGGTTTTGTGCTTTGGATGTAATTTTGCAAATACCTTAGGAATCATATATGATTCAGCCATTGAGTACATCGCTCTTGAACCACCGATCATGAATGAATTCCATGAGGTAATAATTCCACACATACCGCCTACAATGATTACCTTGGCCATCACAGATGTACCAAACGCCTTTGCCATCGCATCTGCTGTTACAAGACCGCTTCCATTCTGGGATGCAACGATTTCATCAGGAGATAATACAAGACCTACAGCGATGATTACCAATGCATAAAATACAACAGCTAAAACTACAGATAATATAAGCATCTTGCCTATTTTCTTAGGTGGTACATTTATTTCCTCTGCTGCCTGAGGTATAACATCAAAACCAATCATATAAAATGGTGTGATAACTGCAACAGCAAGTACACTTTTTATATTTACTCCAACTGATGAACCAACAAACATCTGCTCTCCAAGTGTATCTACACTTCCGTTAAATACAGATGCTACGATAAGTAAAATACCTGCGCCACCGATAATTACTGTTAAAATCGTCTGTAACAAAGCAGCAGTTTTTGCACCATAAATATTGATTATCATTATTATAAATGCGATAACTATCGCAACGATTAACCATGAGGCATATATATCAAATCCTGCTACAGTATATAGATATCCCTTTAAGAATCCCGGTATAAGATATGTAAGTATAGTAGGAAATGCGCATGCTTCAAAACATACAACGCCTACATACCCAAGAATAATTGCCCATGTACAAATAAATGAACCTGTTGCGCCCATTGCCCTATGGCTAAATACATGCTCGCCTCCGCACTGTGGCATAGCTGCAGTTAATTCCGCATATGTAAGTCCCACGAAGAAAATCATGATACCACCGATTACAAAACCAAGTGCAGCACCAAGAACACCACCTTTTTCTATCCAGCCGCCGGATGACACTACCCAGCCCCAGCCAATCATTGCACCGAAGGCAATTACAAGAATGTCCCATGCACTAAAAACTTTATTAAACTCCGAAGTTTTCTGATTCATATGCTTACTCTCCTTTCTCCATTACTTTCTGTGCAAGCTCAACTATTAATTGTGCTGTTCCATCAACTCCCAACAGGCTGCTGTCAATTAACATGTCTCTATTATGACGATCTCCTCTGTTGCTTCCTGTAAGAGCAAGATGTCTTTTATGATATCTCTTATCTTTTTCTCTAATCAATAACTTTGCATCATCATATGAAAGATTATGACTTTCCATCACATTATGAATTCTTACCTCATCCGGAGAATATACAAATACTCTTAAAATAGGTTTCTGATCCTTTAAGATATAATCAGCCGATCTTCCGATAATAACGCATGACTCTTTACTTGCTAGCTTCTCAATAATTCGTTTCTGTACGTGAATAGCACGATCTGTCAGGTCTGCATATTTTGAAAAAGAACCTCTCACATCTCCTTCTGCACCTTTACCAGCTATTACAACGCCTTCTTCAACCTTTTCCATGATTTCTTTTTGAATCCCAACTTCTTTTATAATTTCATCAACAGTCTCTCTGTCGTAAAATTTTATCCCCAGCATCTCGGATATTTTTCTGCCAATCTTATTGCCCTTTGCTCCATATTCACAGCCAATCGTTATAACCATATGAGCTATCTTCCATCCTTTCCGTATAGTCAAAAGACGCCATTACACCCATTGTAATGACGCCCTTGTCATAAAATATCTTTTTATGATAATGATTTTACAGTCTCTTCAATAATTGCACATGCCTTATCACATTCTTCTTCTGATACGATTAATGGTGGAACCATTCTTATGATATGGGCTCCAATTGCAGTAATTAAAAGCTTACGGTCAAGGCAACCGTGTTTTACATCAACACCTGATATAGTATCATCAAATTCAACACCAACTAAAAGTCCCTGATGACGAACTTCTTTTACATGAGGTATTTTTTCAAGCTTGGCAGCAAAGTAATCTCCTACCTTCTTTGCATTACCTGCAAGATCTCTGTCAAGAAGTTCTTCTACTTCTGCAAGTGCAGCAGCACAGCTTATAGGATGACCACCGAATGTTGTACCATGTGAACCTGCACTGAATGCCTTAGAAACTTCTTCTGTTGCACAAATTGCACCGATTGGCATTCCACCGCCAAGACCTTTAGCCATTGATACGATATCAGGCTTAATACCATAGTTCATGTATGACATTACGGCACCTGTTCTGCACCATCCTGTCTGAACCTCATCTAACAATAAGAGCATTCCTTTTTCATCACAGAATTCTCTAAGACCTTTCATAAATTCCATAGTTGCAGGATGAACACCACCTTCACCCTGTACAGGCTCAATCATGATAGCGATTGTGTTTTCTGTGCAGGCATTCTTAAATGCCTCTAAGTCATTATATGGTGCATATGAGAATCCGTATGTCATTGGACCGAATCCAACCTGGCATCCATTTCCCGGCTGTCCTGTTGCAGACATTGCACCGAATGTTCTTCCATGGAATCCCATCTTTGCAGTTACGATATGGTATTTATTTGGACCATACTTTTCAATACCATATTTACGTGCCATTTTAATCATTGCTTCATTTGCTTCTGTTCCTGAATTCTGATAAAAAATCTTGTCCATTCCAAGTGTTTCACAAACCTTTTCTGCAAGTAATGCCTGTGGAATTGTGTATGGATAGTTAAATGTATGCATAATATCATCAACCTGATCTTTTACTGCAGCAACTACCTTTGGGTTC